>NZ_JAUZMY010000020.1:0-144340 GCF_036327455.1 Nocardiopsis codii
GTCCCCGGGGGTCTCCCGGGAGCGGTGGCCCGTCCGCGCCGTGGGGCCGGTCGCCGGACCGGCCCCGCCGGCCTACCCCTCGCGGGTCCGGCCGATGGCGTCGCCGATCTCGCCGACCCGGTCGGCGAGCAGCCCCATCGCGCCGATCGCCCTGGTCAGCGGGTCGTCGTCCGCCCCGCCCAGAGCACGGCCCCGGCGGAACCCCTCCTTGACCTCGGCCCACCGCGCCTCCTGCTCGGGTGTCATCACCCCGCGCAGTTCCGCCAGCTTGAGCAGGTTGGCCTCCGCGCCCGACGTGAGCGTCTGCGCCTCGCCCAGGTAGTGGTCGTCGATGACGGCCTCCACCTCCGCGTCGTTCATGACGGGCACGATCTTCTCCGCCAGACGGTTCATGTTGCGGTACGACCCCTGCAACTGGAACGGCGGCTCGGTGCGCGCGTCCTCCGACTGCGCCGCGGACGCGATGTAGGCCCGGTTGTTGGCCATCACCACCTCCTGCACCCGCAGCAGCTTGCGCAGCACCGACACGATCCTGTCCACCTCGACGGCCGAGTAGGGGTGCGCGAGCTGGTCCGTGCCCACCGAGTCGTCCCCCTGCGCCATCCGCACGAACCGGTACACGTCCTCCCGTTCACGGGTGGACAGCGGAGCCAGGGTCGGGTTGGAGGTGAGCGCGTTCTCGATGTAGCTCAGCGAGAACAGCTCCTCCTTGCCCGACAGCACGTCGCCCAGGTTGTACACGTCGGCGCGGTTGGCCAGCATGTCCGGGATCCTGAACCGCTTGCCCTGCTCGGTGTACGGGTTTCCGGCCATGCAGACCGCGAACCGCTTCCCGCGCAGGTCGTAGGTCCGGGTCCGCCCGTTCCACACACCCTCCATGCGCCTCTGGCCGTCGCACAGCGAGATGAACTTCTGGAGCAGCTCCGGGTTGGTGTGCTGGATGTCGTCCAGGTAGAGCATGGTGTTGCCGCCCATCTCCAGGGCGAACGAGATCTTCTCGACCTCCTGCCGCGACGTGGCGTCCGGTGCCTCCTCGGGGTCGAGGGACGTCACCGCGTGCCCCAGGGCGGGCCCGTTGACCTTCACGAACACCAGTCCCAGACGGCTCGCCACGTACTCCATCAGCGTGGTCTTGCCGTAGCCGGGCGGGGAGATGAGCAGCAGCAGGCCGCTCTGGTCGGTGCGCTTGTCGTCACCGGCGGCACCCAGCTGTTTGGCCAGGTTGTCGCCGATGAGCGGCAGGTACGACTCGTCCAGCAGGCGGTTGCGGACGAACCCGCTCATGACCTTCGGGCGGTACTCCTCCAGGCGCAGGCGCTCCCGCTCCGCCGCCACCAGCTCGTTGCGGCGCCGCTGGAAGTCCCGGTACGCGGGCACCTCCTCCAGTCGGAACCGGCGGGTGCGCGGCAGGATCTCGTCCAACCGCACCTCCAGCGACCGGTCGCGCACGCGCGGATGGGACCCCAGCATCCCGCCGACCGTCTCCGCCACGGCTGCCGACGACTCGTACCGCTCCGCGGCGGCCCCGGTCATCTCGATCGCCGCCGCCTCCGGGAGGTCGCCCGGGTCCACCCCGTCCAGGGTGGCCGCGAACGCCTCCAGCCACGCCGACACCAGCTGGTGCCGGGCTGCCAGGTCCCCGTCGAGCTTGCGCAGGTCCTCGTCGAACGCCGCACGCGTGGTCTCCCGGGTACTGCCCAGAGCCCGGTGGAACCGGTCCAGCAGCGTCCGCGCGCCCGCACCCGACACGAACCCGCGCTCGGTGGGGGAGTCCGCCGCGAGCTCCTCGAACAGGTACTCGCCCACCAGTTCCAGATCGGCGTCCTGGTGCAGCCCGCTGTCGGTCAGGAAGGCGTCGACGGCCGCGGCCAGCTCCGTCCGCAGCCCGTCGATCGCCGCCGACCGCCGCGCCCCGAACACCGCGCGGGCGCGTGCCAGCGACGCGGCCCGGACCGCCCACGCCGACCGCTGGTCCTCCCCGGCGCCGAACGCCCAGAACAGCTGCGCCGCCGCACGCGTCCCGCCGGGGTAGCGGAGCAGCCCGGCGCCGGAGCGGAGCCGCAGCAGGGCAGCCAGCACCTTCGCGGCGTCGTGGTCGTGCACACCCCGCTCGTACCCCTCGTCGTACCGGGCCTCGGCGGCCTCGCGCACGACCCCGACCAGCGACGTCCCGCCGTCCGGGTCGAGCTCCGCCTCGTGCAGCCGCTCCGGTGTCAGCCCGTCCGCGCCCTCCTCGGCGGCGGCGAGGATCGACGTCGCCAGGAACTCGGCCCGGTACACGTCCGGGCTCTCGGACACCAGCAGCCGCTCCCACAGGTGCCGGGTCCGTCCGAACGCCTCGTCGGTGACCGGCGCACGGAAGTCCGTGCCCGTGATCGCCACCGACATCTCACCGCCGTGCGGGGTCAGCGTCAGGTCGATCGGCTGGGTGTTCACCGCGAAGCGGTGCCTGCCCAGACGGATCGTCTCCCCGCCCGCACCTCCCTCGAACAGGTCGGTGCGGTCCCGGAGGGCCCTCCCCGCCTCCTGCCGCGCGGCCGTGATCCGGCCGTCCAGCTCCTCCGCGCGCACGGTGTCGCCGAGCGCGCGCATCTCCTCGGAGGTGCGGCGCAGCCGCGCCACCATCGCGTCCGACGCGAAGTAGGTGTTGATGTCCTCCAGGGTGGTGAGCGCCGCGACCCGCCGGTGCACCCCCTCCAGCACGCGGGCGGCCGACGACGCCAGGCGGTCGGCCCGCCGGGACCGCTCGTCCACCAGCGACTGCTTGCGGGTGGAGAACGCCTCGTACACGTCCTCGCGCTTGTCCGACAGCTCCCCCAGGAAGTCGTCGAACTCGGAGAACCGCGACTCCAGGTTCTCCAGCTGGAGCATGATCCGCCCCAGCTGCTCGTCGCACCGCTCCGGGCTGTCGGCCGCCGCCAGCGCGCCCGTGATGGCCTGTCCCAGCAGGGCGAACTCGGCCGCGAACTCCGCCCGCCCCTCCAGGGCCAGCAGCTCCCTGCGCCGGGTCTCCAGGGTGGCGCGCGCCCGGTTGATCCCGGCCAGCACCTCGCTCACCCGCTCCAGGATGCGTGTGCGCACCTTGGCGTCGCCGATGTCCAGCGACCCGACGACCTCGGTGACGACCTGGAGGCCCTCGGTCTGCTCGGCGATGCGCTCGCCGACGGCCGTGGCCGCGCTGACCGCGTCGATGGTCTCGGCGTCCGCGACCAGCCGCTCCACCTCGGAGTGGTACCCGGCGAACGCGTCGTCCTGCTCCAGGAACGCCACCGTCCGGCGGCCGACCGCCGTGATCTCCTCGCCGAGCCTCCCGTCCAGGGCGTCCAGGCGGTCGGCGTCCACGTAGCGCGTCTCGCGCAGCGTGGCGGCCTGCCCCTGGGCGCGGCGCAGTTCGGTCAGTCGCGACACCCACCCCTCCGCCGACCTCGGGGCCTCGCCCCGGGCCGTGCGGATGAGGGAGGAGGCCCTGTCCTCGGCCTCCGCCAGGGAGTCGGCGGCCTGCCGGGTGAGCGCCTGGACGGTCTCGAACTCCTCCAGCACCCTCCCGGCGGTGGTCCGCACCTCCGACAGCGGCGACGCCAGGTCGCCCAGCTCCTCCTCGCCCAGCCAGTGGAACTGGTCGAGCGCCCGGCGGCACGCGGCGATGAGCGCCTCGAACACCTCCGTCGAGGGCCGCATGTCGGTGGTCATCCGCGCCACCGACAGGGCCTCGGACACGCCCCTCACCAGCTCGGCGTTGCCGATCCGCTCCAGCGGCCCGGTCCCCACCGGCTGAGCCGCGGCGAACACGTCGGACACGTACGGGGTCTGCCACACCTGCATCGGGTGCACCCGGGTCGGCTCGCCCGAGTCGCTGCGGAACACCGTCATGGTGCCGTCGTCGAACAGCGAGTACCCGTGGCAGACGAGGGGGTTGGCGACCTCCTTGCGGATCGTGTTGTACGGCAGCAGCAGGCTGCGGCCGTCCGCGCGGGAGTGGAAGACGTACAGCACGTCCTCGCCGTTGGGCGCGCGCACCACGCGCTCGAACTCCAGGTCGGTGACGTCGGTGTCGAACGTCCGCGCCACGCCGGTGCTCAGGTAGTAGCCGCCGGGGAAGATGAGCCCCTGGTCGTCGGGCAGCCGCTGGCAGGACTGGCCGATGCCGTCGAGGCGCTCGACCTCCTTGGTGCGGGTGTTGAAGACCAGGTGCCGCCACTCGGTCTCGTTGTACGGCAGCACGCGCAGGAGGATCAGCGCGCCGGCCCTGGCGTACGACACCGAGGCGTCGGCCAGGCTCTGGAGGGATTCGTCCACGGGTTCGCTGTAGACGCCCTCGCCGACCTCGGTGTTGTTCTCGACCTTGATGGTGAGGTCGCCGCCCACGGTCTCCACGAACAGCTCGTCGAGGATCGAGATGTGGGGGTGGCGGCCCTGCACGTGGTCCTCGCGGGTGGTCTCCACCCACGTGAAGTCGTGCGAGGGCGGGAACACGTGGTCCCGTTCGCCCCGGTCGTCGAGGTAGGCGATCTCGCCGGTCGGCTGCACCGACCACCGCAGCACGCGCACGTCCTCGGTGCGCGGGCCGGTCTGGAACACGGCCAGCAGCCGGTCCTCGATCCGGCGCAGCTGGAGCAGGTGGGCGTCACGGTAGTAGCGGTACAGCTTCGCGAAGTCCTGCTGGAACGCCTCGTCGGAGATCAGACCGGGCACGGCGTCCCCGCCGGCGTCGGCGAACGTGAACCCGTCACCGCCGTGCTCGTACCGGTGCAGCGAGAACACGTCGGGGACGTGCGTCTCCCGCTGCATGCCGATGAAGACGTTGTAGCCGAACAGGATCATGTCGTCGGCGCCCGAGCCGACGGAGCTGCCCACGCTGACGATGTCCCGGGGCACGCAGTTGTGCTCGGTGCGGATGCGCTCGGTGCCGAGCAGCGTCATCTCGGTGCCGCCGAACACCTCCAGCCGGCGGGCGTTGAGCTCCTCGGTCCGCCGGGCCAGCTCGCCGGACTGCTCGCGCAGCCGGGCGCGGAGCACCTCGTAGGTGCCCGCGTCCAGCGACTGCGCGTCAGCGGCGTCCGGCCCGGTGCCTGCGTTCTCCTGGGACTGGGACTGGGCCTCGGTCACGGAGGACTACCTCACTGCTTGGAGTTGGCGAGAGCGGCCGCGGGCAGGTGGTCCACTCCGAGGGAGCGGGCGGTGCCGAGCAGGCCGTTGAGCTTGTCGGCCTGCGGTCCCCCGGTGCCGATCAGCTTGAGCAGCAGGGCCGACACGGTGAGGTTCTTGACGTCCTCGGAGTCGACCGACGACAGCACCTTGCGGAGGTCCCCGCCGAAGTCGCCGTCGCCGTTCAACCACCCCGAGCCCAGCGCCTGGACGGTGCTGGAGTTGTTGACGAACCCGTCGACCGACTTGCCCAGGCCGATGGCCCCGACCATGCGGTCGAAGAACGCCCCGTCGCCGCCGACGATGTTGATGTCGGCGTTCTCCAGACCGGTGGCCAGGACGGTGGCCTGCGCCTCGGCGACCTCGCGCTGGACGTTGATCCCCGCCAGGCGCACCTCCTTCTCGGCCTCCAGGCGCAGACGGTACTCCTCGTGCTCGCGGCTGACCTGGTCCAGGGCGGCCATCGCCTCGGCCTTGTCGGTGAGGCCGGCGGCCTCGGCGCGCAGCTTCTGCTCGACGGCCTCGGCCTCGACCCTGGCCTTCTCGCGGGCCACGACGGCCTCGGCGCGGCCGACCTTCTCGATGGCCTCGGCGTCCTGGTGGCGGACCTGCACCTCGGCCAGGCCCGCGGCGGCGGGCTCGGCCTGCACGCCCTCGGCCAGACGGATCTTGGCGCGGGTGTCCAGCTCGGCGGCCTGCTGGCGGGCCTCGGCCAGGGTGAGCTCCTCGGCGGCGCGGTGCTTGGACGCGGCCTCCGCGGCCTCGGCGGCCTTGATGTCCTTGACCAGGTTCTCCTGGGCCTCGGCCTCGGCGTGGATGATGATGGCCTGGCGCTGGCGCTCCGCCTCCTCGACGGCGCGCAGGCGCTTGATGGCCTCCTCCTGCTCGGCCACGGTGCGGTCCACGGCGACCCGCTCGCGGACGACCTCGGCGACCTCGCGGCGCTCGGCCTCAACCTCCTTGTCCTTGGAGATGCGGCTCAGCTCGGTCTCGCGCTCGCGCCCGATGACCTCCAGCATGCGGTCCTTCTCGATGCGCTCGCTCTCGATGGCGATGACGCGCTCGCGGTTCTTCTCGGCGACCGCGATCTCACGCTGCTGGTTCTGGGTCTGGACGCCCAGCGCCTCGTAGGTGCGGATGTTCGCCGTCTCGGCCTTCAGGCGCTCCTCGGCCTGCACACGGGCGGTCTCGGCCTCCTCGCGGGCGCGGATGATCTCGATCTCGCGCTTGGCCTTGGCGGCGGCCTCCTCGCGACGCTTCTCCAGCTCGGCGAGGGTCTCGGCGGTCTCCGTGTTCTGCCGGTCGAGTTCCTTCTTGCGGTCGTTCTCGAACTCGTTGGTGCGCTTGTGCTCCTTGGCGGTGCGCTCCGTGATCTTCGAGATGCCCTGTGCGTCGAGGATGTTGTTGCTGTCGTGCTGGTGCAGCGGCGTCTGCTCCAGCTCGTCGATGGCGACGTCCTCCAGGCTGTAGCCGTTGAGGTCGGTGCCGATCAGGGAGACGATCGCGTGGCGGAACTGCTCGCGGTGGGTGAACAGCTCCTCGAAGTCGAACTGCTTGCCGACGGTCTTGAGGGCCTCGGAGAACTTGGAGTTGAACAGCTCCTGGAGCGTGTCCTGGTCGCTGGCGCGGGCGGTGCCGATCGACTTGGCGACCTTCTTGACGTCCTCGGCGGTCTCGTTGACGCGGACGTAGAAGTACACCTTGATGTCCGCGCGGATGTTGTCCTTGCAGGTGAGGCCTTCACGACCGCGCCTGTCGAGCGTCAGCGTCTTGAGGGAGATGTCCATGATCTCGGCCTTGTGCAGGACCGGGAGGACGATCGCTCCGGTGAAGGTGACGTGGACGTCGCGCACCTTGGAGATGATCAGGGCCTTGCCCTGTTCGACCTTGCGGAAGAGGCGCGTGACCATCAGCAGCAGGGCGAGGAGGACGACGAGGCCGACGGCCACGGCGACACCGACGGTGAGGAAGGCCGCGTTCGCCGCCTCCTGGCCGTTCGTGGTAGCACTCAGCAACACGTGGGGGTCTCTTTCCGCGAGTGGCGTACGGGGGAAGCGAGCGCTTCGGGGGGACGGTGCGGCTGCGGGTGGCCGACCCGGGAGAGGTGCTCGTCATGGTGGGACGCAGACCCACACCAAACGGTTCCCCCGTGCCCCAGGTCGATCAGGTGACGGCTCCGCTCCCACCGCCGTGTTCCGGCCTTCCCGGCCAGGTCGGGCGGCCCAGGGCCCACCGTCGCGGGGCACGGCGGGGACGGCCGGTGCGAGGGTCCCGGGGGCGTGCTGAGGCGGGCAGCGGATCGGGGCGTGGCCGTGCGCGGACGCGCGGTGTGCCGAGGACGGCGCTCGGCCCGGCGGAGCGGTTCCGGTCCCGGGACGGGGCTCAGGGCTGGCCGGGGTCCAGCGCCGCGTCGAAGTGGGTGACGAGGAAGACGTCGTTCTCGGAGCTGTGGTCGAAGATCAGGGCGGTGCTGCCCAGCGGCAGGACCTCGCCGCCGGTGGTGCGCACCGGGATGGAGATCGACGCGCCGCCCGCCGTGGTGATCTCGGCCCGGCCGAAGGACTCGCCCGCCTCACCGATGCGGATCACGCAGGTGCGTCCGACCAGCTCGTGCTTGGAGTCGCTGGTGCGCCGGGGGACGAACCGCTGGACCGACATCACCAGTCCGCTGGTGACCGCCCACGCGGCGACGAGCGCGATCATCAGGACCACGGCGCCGAGCGCCAGCAGGAGGGGGGTGGAGGTGGTGTTCAGGAGGTTGCTCATGATGCCTCCCATCATGCTCACGAACCAGGCGACGCAGACGAGCATGGTGAGCGCGACCGTGACCGGAACGCCCCCCAGGCCGGCCCTGCCCATGACGGCGCTGAGGCCCACGGCGTCGCCGTCGGCGTCCACGCCGTCGAGGAGGTCCAGGTCGGCGGCGCCGACCACGACGAACAGCCAGTAGCCCGCGACGACGATCAGCACCGGGGTGAGCAGCACCGTCGGAAACCCGAAGGCGGTGTCCAAGAACATGCCCACCGCACTACCTCCTCGATCCGCAGCCGCCGCTGCCCGGCGCGCCGACCGGCGCGACCGTGCCGGAACTCTACCGAACCGCCCAGCTCAGGCCGGAGGCGGCCACCGGGATGACCGCATGTGGCCATCCGCGGGAGGACGGCCGCCCCCGGGCGCGAGGCGACCGCCCACCCGCGGGGCCGGGGAGCCGCAGCGTGCGCACCGCGCACGCAGAGCCCCTGCCGTGACGCGATCGTCCCCGCCGTTCCGGGTAGTAAGCCCTGGTGAGGCGGATCGACGAGGCCGGGGTGGCGGCCCGGGCGGACCTCCCCGAAAAAGTCGGGAGGAAGTTCGGCCGCCGTGTCGATCCTCCGCCGTTCCGTTCGACGTGTAGACGAGAGCGGGGGAGAGCAGCTCCCCCGTCAGGCGGAAGGCGAACACCATGCGCTACATGATGTCGATCATGTCCGACCCGCAGGCCGAGGCGGACACCGAGATGACGCCGGAGATCTTCGAGGCGATGGCCGCCTACAACGAGGAGCTGGTCAAGGCCGGCGTCCTGCTCGCCGGAGACGGACTGGCCCCCTCCACGGAGGCGACCCGGGTCACGTTCTCCAACGGTCGCTCGACCGTCACGGACGGCCCCTTCGCCGAGGCCAAGGAGTTCATCGCCGGTTACTGGATCATCCAGGTGTCCTCGCCCGAGGAGGCCGTCGAGTGGGCCAAGCGCTGCCCGCACCCGTCGGAGGGCGACACCGGGGAGATGAGCCTGGTGCTGCGGCGCATCATGGGGACCGACGACTTCGGCGACGAGATGCCCGAGGAGCTCAAGGAGCGCGAGCGCGAGATGCGCGCGCACAACGAGCACGAGGCCTGAACGCCCGGCTCGTCCGAACTTGCGGTGGTGTGGCTCGCGGTGCTGTCATTGTCCCGTGAGCCACACCGATGCAACCCGCGCGGTGGAGGCGGTCTGGCGCATCGAGTCGGCCCGCCTCGTCGCCGCGCTCACCCGCATGGTCGGCGACGTCGGCCTCGCCGAGGAGTTCGCCCAGGACGCCCTGGTCACCGCACTCGAGAAGTGGCCGGACGAGGGGGTGCCCGACAACCCCGGCGCCTGGTTGACCACCGTGGCCAAACGGCGGATGCTCGACCGCTGGCGGCGGGACGAGCGCTTCCAGAAGCGGATGGCCGACCTGGGCCGCGACATCGCCGAGCGTGACGGGCAGGCCGAGTTCGCCGCCGTCCTGGAGGAGGACTACGGCGACGACCTGCTCAAACTGATGTTCGTGTGCTGCCACCCGGTGCTGTCCACCGAGGCGCGCGTCGCGCTCACCCTCCGGTTGCTCGGCGGGCTCACCACGGAGGAGGTCGCCCGCGCCTTCCTGGTGTCGGAGTCCACCGTGGCCCAGCGCGTCGTGCGCGCCAAGCGCACCCTCGCCGACAGGCAGGTGCCCTTCGAAGTGCCGGTCGGCGAGGACCGCGACGCCCGCCTCGCCTCCGTCCTGGAGGTCGTCTACCTGGTGTTCAACGAGGGCTACGCCGCCACCTCCGGGGGCGACTGGATACGCCCCGAGCTGTGCGACGAGGCCATGCGCCTGGGAAGGGTGCTCGCCGCGCTGCTGCCCCGGGAACGCGAGGTGCACGGCCTGGTCGCGCTGATGGAGCTGCACGCCTCCCGGTTCCGGGCGCGGGTCGGCCCGGACGGCGAGCCCGTCCCCCTGGCCGAGCAGGACCGCACCCGCTGGGACCGAAGGCTCGTGACCCGGGGGTTCCGGGCACTGCGGCACGCCCTGCCGTCCGACCCGTCGGAGCCGCGCGGCCCCTACGCGCTCCAGGCGGCCATCGCCGCCAAGCACGCCCAGGCCGCGAAGGCGGAGGACACCGACTGGGCGGGGATCGCGGGGCTGTACCTGGCGCTCGCCCTGGCCACCCGGTCACCGGTCGTCGAGCTCAACCGGGCCGTGGCGGTGTCGATGGCCGACGGGCCGGAACCGGCGCTGGACATCGTGGACTCCCTGCGCGACGCCGGGGTCCTGGACGGGTACCACCTGCTGCCCGCCGTGCGCGGTGACCTGCTGCTGCGCCTGGACCGCCCGGACGAGGCGCGCGAGGAGTTCGAGCGCGCCGCCGGCCTCACCCTCAACGAGCGCGAACGCGACCACCTGCGGGTGCGCGCCGGTTCCTGCGGGGCCTGACCACCGCGGCGGCACCCGCGCGCCGCGCCCCCCGGGCCCCGGCCGACGGGGCCGGGCGCCGGAGCGACCGCGCGGCCCCGCCGGCGAGGGCCGATCCGCGCCGCGGGCACCGGGGGAGCCTGCCACAGGGGCGGTTCTGCCCAGAGCAGTCCGCTCTGGCGCCCCCGGGCGCGAGGCGCGAGACTCCTCCCCATGAGACTTCTCGTGCTGGGCGGTACCGAGTTCGTGGGACGGGCCGTCGTGGAGGACGCGCTGGTGCGCGGGTGGGACACCACCGTGTTCCACCGGGGGACCCGGCCCGCGCCGGAGGGCGCGACCGTGCTGCACGGCGACCGGCTGGCCGAGGGCGGGCTCGCCGCCCTGGAGGCGGGTGAGTGGGACGCCGTCGTCGACACCTGGTCGGCGGCCCCGCGCGCGGTCGCCGCCGCCGCGAACCTCCTCGCCGGCCGGGCCGGCCACTACGCCTACGTCTCCAGCTGCTCCGTCTACGCCTACCCCTCCCCCGCGGGCTCCGACGAGGACTGGCCGGTGGTGGAGGGGGACCCGGACGCCGACGCCACCGAGTACGCGAACGACAAGCGGGGCGGCGAACTGGCGGCCGAGCGGGTTTTCGGCGCCCGGGCCCTGTCCGTGCGGGCGGGGCTCATCCTCGGCCCGTACGAGAACATCGGCCGTCTGCCCTGGTGGCTGAACCGGATCGCCCGGGGCGGCCCGGTCCTGGCACCCGGCCCGCGCGACCTGCCTTTGCAGTACGTGGACGCGCGCGACCTCGCCGCGTGGACCCTGGACGCGGTCGCCGAGGGTCTCGGCGGCCCCTACAACCTGGTGAGCCCCGCGGGCCACACGACGATGGAGGGACTCCTGGACGCCTGTGCCGCCGCCACCGGCTCCGACGCGGAGTTCCGGTGGACCGACCCCGGGACGGTCGCGGACGCGGGCATCCGGCCGTGGACGGACCTGCCGGTCTGGCTGCCGCCGGGCGAGATGCACGAGTCGTTGCACGGCGCCGGCGTCGCCAGGGCGGTCGCGCACGGTCTGCGCTGCCGCCCGGTGGGCGAGACCGTCGCCGACACCTGGGAGTGGCTGCTGTCCGTCGGAGGGGAGGCGCCCCGGCGCCCGGACCGCCCGAGGGTGGGGCTGGACCCCGAGGTGGAGGCACGGGTGCTCGCCGCCGGGTGACCCCCGGCGGCCCTGAGCCCGGGGCGGGGCCGCCGGGAGCCGCCCCGCCCGGCGCCGTCCGCCCCCGCCGGCTCCGCGGACACACAGGTCAGCCGGACTGCGCCGGACTGGGAAGGCCCATCGTGGCGGCGGCCATCCGCAGCGCCAGGGGCAGCCCGCCGCAGTCGTCCGCGAGCGCCGGCTCCGCGGAGGGCCCGGCGTCCGGCGCACCGTCACCGGCCACGAACCGGAACAGCTCCGCCGAGGACTCCTCCGACAGCACGTCGAGGCGGACCCGGACCGCGCCGAACAGCGCCACCAGTTCGGGCAGGTCGCGGCGGCCGGTCACCAGGACCGTGCTGTCCGGTCCGCCGGGGAGGAGCGGGGCGACCTGCTCCGCCGAGGCCGCGTCGTCCAGCAGGATCAGCAGCCGCCGGTCGGCGGTCATCGAACGGAACAGCTTGGCGAGACCGGGGGAGTCGCCCGGCAGGTCGCGGGTGTCGGCCCCGAGACTGCGCAGCAACTGGCGGAGGGCGTCGTCGGGTTCCGTCGGGGCCTCGCTCCCGCAGGATCCCCGCAGGTCCAGGTACAGCTGTCCGTCGGGGAACCCCCCACGCGCCATGTGGCCCCAGTGCAGGGCCAGCGCGGTCTTGCCGACGCCGGGCACCCCGGTGAGGAGGAAGAGGGACGCCCGCCCGTCCCGCCCCGCGTCGAGCACGGCCAGCTCCCGGTCCCGTGCCACGAACCCGCGTACGGCGTGGGGGAGCTCCGCCGGGCGCACCGGCGGTTGTCGGCGGGGCCGCTCCTCCTCCTGCCCCTGGGACAGGAGCCGCAGGTGGAGCCGCTGGAGCGGTGCGCTGGGATCGATGCCCAGCTCCCGCGCGAACAGGTCGCGCAGCGCCGCGTACGCCTCCACGGCCTCGCCCGTGCGCCCGCACGAGTCCAGGGCCGACATGAGGAGGGCGACGAAGCTCTCCCGGGTGGGGTGTTCGGAGCAGAGCGTGCGCAGCTCGGAGACGGCGGAGGAGCCCCGACCGCGTTCGACCTCCACCCCGTACAGCTCCTCCAGGGCGCACAGCCGCGACTCCTCCAGGGCGGGACGCGCCTTCTCCTCCAGGGACGCGGTGACCCCTCCGAGGGCGGGGCCGGTCCACAGCGCCATCGCCGAGCGCAGGGTCCCGGCGGCCTCGTCGCGGCGCCTCGCGGCACGATCGGTCCGGGCCCGGACGACGAGCCGGCGGAACTGTTCGGCGTCGGTCTCCCCGGGGTCCGCGACGAGCTCGTAGCCGTAGCTGTGGCGGACGATCGTGCCGGTGCCCAGACGCTTGCGCAGCTCGTGGATGTGCACCTGGAGTTGGGGCCGTGCGCTGCGCGGCGGGTCGTCCCCCCAGACGAGGTCGATGAGCCGGTCGTCGGCGACCACGGTGTTGGGCCGTAGGAGGAGGGCGGCGAGGACGGTTCTGCGCTTGGGGCCGCCGAGCGGGACGCGCCGGCCCCCTCGGTGAACCTCGACAGATCCGAGCAGCCGGTACCGAATCGCTGACAGTATGCTCTGCACCCCGCGCCCCTTCGCTCCACGGCGACACCTGCGCCGCTCGGCCGTGGCGGAGCCTATGACACGCGGCGCGGTCCAGTCCACAGGTCGGCGCGTCCACGCGGAGCGGGACGGAACACGCCAGATGTTGACCTGCACGGTTGTGTTTCGGCTGGAAGAGGGCAGTGTTCCCCACCGGAGTGAAACCGGTACTGGGGTGGCCTGCGGGACTCGGGCGGCCCGGTTCCCCGGACCGCCCGCACCGGGTCAGCCGCAGTTGGTGCCGCGCTTGCCGCCCTCGGCCCCGCTGATACGACCCATCCAGTCCACGCACCGTCCGGCCGCGTTCAGGTAGATCGGACCCGCGTAGCTGGTGAAGTAGTCGCCCTCGTACACGTCCCAGTGGTTGCCCGCCGGGCTGACCGACAGCCCCGCCTCGATGAGGACGGCCGACCCCACGCTGTTGCGCTTGGTGACCACGCAGTTGCGGCCGTTGGAGTTGTTGTAGGTCAGGAACACGGTGCCCGTGCTCCCGACGGAGTCCGAGTTGACCACGGAGTAGCCGCTGCCGCACTCGCCCCCGTAGGTGGCCGCGGCGGCGGGCGCGGCGGTGGCGAGCAGGCCGGTCGCCACGAGGCTCGCGGCGGCGGCGACGGAGGCGGTCCTGCGGAGGAGCTTCCTCATGTTCGTGTCCAATCGTGGGTCCGGGCGCGGAACGCTGGACGGCCCCGGCCGGTCCCGCCACCGGGGCGCCCCGCGTGAGGCGGATGCGGGAAGAGGCTGGCAGAGGCCGCTTCACGTCGGCTTCGCCCCGGCTTGCGTCCCTCGCCGGAGGGAGGGGCGCGCCGCCCGCCCCCGCCGCCCGCCCCGCCCTCCGGCGCCGCCCGCCCGCGCCGGACGGCACACCCCGGACACACGGGCGGGGGCCGCCCCGGGTACGGCCCCCACCGTCGTCACGCCGCGCACGCCCGAGCCGCCGCGGCGGCTCCGGGTACGCCCCCGGTCAGGCCGCGGGCACGCCGGCCCGCCTCACGGTCACCCGCAGCTTGTCGGACTCGTCGTCCACGTCCACGACCGCCGTGTCACCCTCCGCCAGCGCGCCCGACAACAGCTGCCGCGCCAACGGGTCGCCGATGGTGGACTGCACCAGGCGGCGCAGCGGACGCGCGCCGTAGTTCGGGTCGTAGCCCGTCAGCGCGAGCCACTCCCGCGCCCCCGGCGTGACGTCCAGGCCGAACCGGCGGTCGGCCAGGCGTCCGGCCAGCTTGTCCACCTGGAGGTCCACGATCCGCGTCAGGTCCGCGGTGGACAGGGCGTCGAACATGATCACGTCGTCCAACCGGTTCAGGAACTCCGGCTTGAACGTCGACCGCACCACGTCCATGACGCGGTCACGGCGCACCGACTCCTCCAGCGACTGGTCCACCAGGAACGGCGACCCCAGGTTGGAGGTGAGGATCAGGATCGTGTTGCGGAAGTCGACCTGGCGGCCCTGCCCGTCCGTCAGACGGCCGTCGTCCAGCACCTGGAGCAGGGTGTCGAACACCTCCGGGTGCCCCTTCTCCACCTCGTCCAGCAGCACCACCGTGTACGGGCGCCGGCGCACCGCCTCGGTCAGCTGGCCGCCCTCCTCGTACCCGACGTACCCGGGGGGCGCACCCACCAGGCGCGACACGGAGTGCTTCTCGGAGTACTCGCTCATGTCGATGCGCACGATCGCGCGCTCGTCGTCGAACAGGAACTCCGCCAGCGCCTTGGCCAGCTCGGTCTTGCCGACACCGGTCGGGCCGAGGAACAGGAACGAACCCGTCGGCCGGTCCGGGTCGGAGATCCCCGCCCGCGCCCGGCGCACCGCGTCCGACACCGCCACGACGGCGTCCCTCTGGCCGATGATCCGCGAACCCAGCTCCTCCTCCATGCGCAGCAGCTTGGAGGTCTCGCCCTCCATCAGCCGCCCCACCGGGATGCCGGTCCACGCGGACACCACGTCCGCGACCTCGTCGGCCCCGACCTCGTCCTTGACCATGGTGTCGCCGCTCTGCGGGGCTGCGCTCTCCTCGGCCTTGGACGCCTCCTCGACCTGCTTCTCCAGCTCGGGGATGTCCCCGTACATGAGCCGGGACGCCTCGCCGAAGTCGCCCTCGCGCTGCGCCAGCTCGGCCCGTGTGCGCAGGTCGTCCAGCTGGCCCTTGAGCTCGCCGACCCGGTTCAGGCCGGCCTTCTCCTGCTCCCACCGGGCCACGAGTCCGGTGAGCTGCTCCTGGGCGTCGGCCAGGTCGGCGCGGAGCCGTTCCAGCCGCTGGACGCTGGCCGGGTCGGACTCCTTCTGCAGCGCCATCTCCTCCATCTTGAGGCGGTCGACGGTGCGCTTGAGCTCGTCGATCTCCACAGGACTGGAGTCGATCTCCATGCGCAGCCGGGACGCCGCCTCGTCGATGAGGTCGATGGCCTTGTCGGGCAGGAACCGGGCGGTGATGTAGCGGTCGGACAGGGTCGCGGCGGCCACCAGCGCCGCGTCGGCGATCTGGACCTTGTGGTGCGCCTCGTAGCGGCCCTTGAGCCCGCGCAGGATGGCGATCGTGTCCGCCGCCGAGGGCTCACCCACCATGACCTGCTGGAACCGCCGTTCGAGGGCGGGGTCCTTCTCGATCTTCTCCCGGTACTCGTCCAGGGTGGTCGCACCGACCATGCGCAGCTCGCCGCGCGCCAGCATGGGCTTGAGCATGTTGCCCGCGTCCATGGCGCCCTCGGCGGCGCCCGCGCCCACCATGGTGTGCAGCTCGTCGATGAAGGTGATGACCTGGCCCTCGGACGACTTGATCTCGGAGAGCACCGACTTGAGCCGCTCCTCGAACTCGCCCCGGTACTTGGCGCCCGCCACCATCGCGGACAGGTCCAGGCTGACCAGGCGCTTGCCGACCAGCGACTGCGGCACGTCACCCGCCACGATGCGCTGGGCGAGCCCCTCGACGACGGCGGTCTTTCCCACGCCGGGCTCGCCGATGAGCACGGGGTTGTTCTTGGTCCGGCGGCTGAGCACCTGGATGACCCGGCGGATCTCCCCGTCGCGGCCGATGACCGGGTCGACCTTGCCCTCACGAGCGCGCTCGGTGAGGTCGACGCCGAACTTCTCCAGGGCCTTGTAGGTGTCCTCGGGGTTCTCGGTGGTGATCTTCCCCGTCCCGCGCACCCGCTCGAACGCCTCCAGGAGGGCGTCGGGTGTCGCCCCGGCCTCGGTGAGCAGGCGGGCGGCCTCGCCGCCGTCGGTGGCCAGACCCACCAGCAGGTGCTCGGTCGAGACGTACTCGTCCTCCATCTGCTGGGCGCGCTGCGCCGCGGTGTTGATGGAGACGATCAGCTGCCGCGACGAGCTGGGCGAGCTGACCGTGGACCCCGCTGCCTTGGGCAGGGCGCCGACGGCCGCCTCGACCTTGTCCTTGAGGGTGTCGGGGTTGGCGCCGACCTCCTTGAGCAGCGGCCGGGTGATCCCCTCGGGCTGGTCCAGCAGGGCCGCCAGCAGGTGTGTGGGCTCCGTCTGCGGGCTGCCGTCCGTGGTGGCACGGCGGATGGCCACCGACAGAGCCTCCTGGCTCTTCTGGGTGAGCTTGTAGTTCATGTTTGGTGACTCCTAGCAAAACTAATGTCACACAGTGTGATGTTCTCTGGCCGACCTCTGCCCGTGACACCGGAGTGGAGGTCCTCAGCGCTGCCCGTCCTCCGGACGGCCCCTCTCCGGACCGTCGGCCCCCGTCCCGCGCTGCGGGCCCTCCTGGCCGGAGCCGCCCTGCCCCGGCGGGCCGCCCTGCCCGGGAATCCCCGGGCCGGACCCGCCCTGGCCCGGCTTCCCCTGCTGGCCGGGAGAGTTGGGACCGGTGTCCCGGGGCTCCTCGTCGCTTCCCGCGGGGCCGAAGGGCTCGGCGGTGTTGAAGATGGTCACACGTGTACGGCGCACCAGCTCGCCGCGGACCGCGGGCCCCGCCTCGGGGCGGGCCGGCCTGCCCCGCCTGGACACCGCCCGCCGGGCCGCCTCCAGCTCGTTCGCCACGTGGAAGATCTGCTCCCGCAGCTGCTCGACCTCGTGCTGCAACTCCAGGATCCGCTTGATCCCGGCGAGGTTGATGCCCTCCTCCTGGGACAGCCGCTGCACCTCGCGCAGCGTCTGCACGTCGCGCATGGAGTAGCGGCGCCCCCGGCCCGACGCCCGACCGGGGGAGACGATCCCCAGCCGGTCGTACTGCCTCAGGGTCTGCGGGTGCATCCCCGCGAGTTCGGCGGCCACCGAGATCACGTAGACCGGGGCGTCAGCGCCGAAGGAGTCGTTCACGTCGTTCACGCACCCTTCGCCCGCGCCTCGAGTCCGTCACGCGGGTCGTAGTCGGACGTCGCCGCGCGGAACTTCTCCAGGGCCTCCCGCGCGTCACCGCTGAGCGTCTTGGGCACCATGACCTCGACCGTGACGAGCATGTCGCCGGCGGTGCCGTCCTTGCGCGTCGCGCCCTTGCCGCGCACCCGCAGCTTGTGACCGTTCTGCGTGCCCGGCGGAATCTTCACGGTCACCGGGAAGCCGTTGAGCGTCGGGATGCGGACCTCCGCGCCGAGCACCGCCTCGGGGAAGCTCACCGGCACGGTGATCGTCACGTTGTCGCCGCTCCTGCCGAACACCGGGTGCTCCTTCACGTGGACGACGACGTAGAGGTCACCCGCCGGACCGCCGTTCTCACCCGGCGCGCCCTTGCCCTTGATCCTGATCCGCTGGCCGTCGGACACCCCGCCGGGGATGCGGGTCTGGATGGTGCGTGTGCTCTTGCCGCGCCCGCTGCCGTGGCAGGTGGTGCAGGGGTCGTCCACGACCAGGCCGCGGCCCTTGCACTCGCTGCACGGCTCGGACAGCGAGAAGCCGCCCAGGTTGGTGTTCTCGTGCCCGGTGCCGGAGCACTTCGGGCACATCCGCGGGGCCGTGCCGAGCTTGGCGCCCGTGCCCTTGCAGGTGGGGCACGGCTCCTCGCTGGTCAGCTGGAAGGAGCGCGTGACGCCGTCGGCGGCCTCGCGGAAGCTCAGGTTGGTCTCGGTCTCGACGTCGGCGCCGCGCCGGCTGCGGGTCCCCCCGCCGCCCCGGCCGCGGTTGCCGAACAGCCCGCCGAAGAGGTCGCTCAGGCGCTCGCCGCCCGCGCCGCCCCCGCCCCCGCCCCCGGGGGTGCCCTGGCCGAACAGGTCGCCCATGTCGAACCCGCCGGGCCCGGTGCCGCCGCCCGGGCGGTATGACCCGCCGAACAGCGAACGCGCCTCGTCGTACTCCTTGCGGCGCTTGTCGTCCGACAGGACGTTGTACGCCTCGGAGACCTCCTTGAAGCGGTCCTCGGCCTTGGGGTCGTCGGTGTTCGCGTCGGGGTGGCTCTCACGGGCCAGCTTGCGGTAGGACTGCTTGATCTCGTCCTTCGAGGCGGTCTTTGAGACTCCCAGGACCTTGTAGTAGTCCTTCTCCAGGTAGTCCTTGGTGCTCATCGACTGGTGCCTTCTCCCCGCTGGTGCCGGTTGCGTCCGATGGTTCCACGTGACCCCGGCCCGCCACGGGCCGGGGTCCGACTCCGGCCGTGACCGCCGCTCACGCGGAGGTCACGGCCGGAGCGTCACGGGCGTGCCCGCTACTTGCCGTTCTCCTCGCCACCGGGCTCGGTCGCGGCGTCGGCCCCGTCCGTTCCGGCGGCCCCGTTGCTCTCGGCGGACTCGGCGGACTCGGCCGGAGCCTCGCCACCGCCGTCGACCGGGTCCCCGACGACCACGCGGGCCGGACGGAGGATCCTCTCACCGATGCGGTACCCGGGCTGGAACACCTCGATCACCGACTGTACGGAGATGTTGGGGACCGGCACCAGGGTGAGCGCCTCGTGGATGTTCGGGTCGAACTCGTCGCCCTGGTCCGCGTAGCGCTCCAGGCCCAGCTTGGTGACGGAGGCCTCCAGGGCCTCGCCCACCGCCTTGAACCCGCCGTTGAGCTCGTCGTGGTCCCGGGCGCGGCCGATGTCGTCCAGGATCGGCAGGAGTTCACCGAGGACCTGGGCGGTGGCCACCTCGCGGACCGCCACGCGGTCGCGCTCGACGCGCTTGCGGTAGTTGGCGTACTCCGCCTGCACGCGCTTGATGTCGTTGGTCAGCTCGATGACCCGCTCGTCCGCGTTGATCGCGTCCGTGACCACGGATTCCGGCGTGTCCGGAATCTCGGGGAAGTCCTCCAGCTCGGCCTCGACGACCTCCTCCTCGGAGTCGTCCGGCTCGGCGGCCGCCTCCTCGGAGGCGGTGGCCCCCCGGGGCTCCCGGACCTCACCGGTCTCGGGATCGATCCGGCGGTTGTCGCGGATCACCGGCCCCTGCTTCTCTTCACCGTCACCGGTGTCGTGATTGTTCGTGTTGTCCGACGGCGCCATCTCCGACGTGCCCTCCTTCCTCGACTCGACCTGGGACTCAGGACTGCTGGGTGCCCTTGCCGTTGTCCTCGTCGACGATCTCGGCGTCCACGACGTCGGTGTCGTCGGGGGTGTCCGAGGCGGTCGGGCCGGCCTCGCCGTCGCCGCCCTGCTGGCCCTGGCTGTAGATCGCGGAACCGATCTTCTGGCTGGCCAGCGCGACCTTCTCGCTCGCGGAGCGGATGGTCTCGACGTCGGAGCCCTCAAGGGCGGTCTTGAGCTCGGCCACCGCGGCCTCGGTCTCGGACCGCACGTCCGCCGGGATCTTGTCCTCGTTGTCCTTGATGACCTTCTCGGTCTGGTAGACGAGGGACTCGGCGTTGTTGCGGACCTCGGCCTCCTCGCGGCGCTTGCGGTCCTCCTCGGCGTACTGCTCGGCGTCGCGGACCATCTTGTCGATGTCGTCCTTGGACATCGCGGAGCCGCCGGAGATGGTGACGGACTGCTCGCGGCCGGTGCCGAGGTCCTTCGCGGTGACGCTGACGATGCCGTTGGCGTCGATGTCGAAGGCGACCTCGATCTGCGGGACGCCGCGCGGCGCCGGGGGCAGACCGGTCAGGTCGAAGACGCCCAGCTTCTTGTTGTACTGGGCGATGTCGCGCTCGCCCTGGTACACCTGGATCTGCACGGACGGCTGGTTGTCGTCGGCCGTCGTGAAGATCTCGGAGCGCTTGGTCGGGATGGTCGTGTTCCGCTCGATGAGCTTGGTGAACACGCCGCCCTTGGTCTCGATGCCCAGCGACAGCGGGGTGACGTCCAGGAGCAGGACGTCCTTGACCTCGCCCTTGAGCACACCGGCCTGGAGCGCGGCGCCGATGGCCACGACCTCGTCCGGGTTGACGCCCTTGTTGGGCTCCTTGCCGCCGGTCATCTCCTTGACCAGGCCGGCGATGGCGGGCATACGGGTCGAGCCGCCGACCAGGACCACGTGGTCGATCTGGTCGACGCTGATGCCGGCGTCCTTGATGACCTGCTGGAACGGGGTCTTGGTCCGCTCGACCAGGTCGGAGGTCAGGCGCTGGAACTCGGCGCGGGAGAGCTTCTCGTCCAGGTGCAGCGGGCCCTCGGCCGAGGCCGTGATGTAGGGCAGGTTGATGCCCGACTCGCTGGAGCTGGACAGCTCGATCTTGGCCTTCTCCGCGGCCTCGCGCAGGCGCTGGAGCGCCATCTTGTCCTTGGACAGGTCCACGCCGTTGGAGTTCTTGAAGCGCTCGACCAGCCAGTTGACGATCGCCTGGTCCCAGTCGTCGCCGCCGAGGTGGTTGTCGCCGTTGGTCGCCTTGACCTCCACGACGCCGTCACCGACCTCCAGGAGGGAGACGTCGAAGGTGCCGCCGCCGAGGTCGTACACCAGGATGGTCGCCTCCTCCTCCTTCTCCAGGTGGTAGGCGAGGGCGGCCGAGGTCGGCTCGTTGATGATGCGCAGGACGTTGAGGCCCGCGATCGTGCCGGCCTCCTTGGTGGCCTGGCGCTGGGAGTCGCTGAAGTAGGCGGGGACGGTGATGACCGCGTCGGTCACGTCCTCGCCCAGGTAGGCCTCGGCGTCGCGCTTGAGCTTCTGGAGCACGAAGGCGCTGATCTGCTGGGGGTTGAAGGTCTTGTCGTCGATCTTCACCGTCCAGTCGGTGCCGATGTGGCGCTTCACCGAGCGGATGGTGCGGTCGACGTTGGTGACGGCCTGGCGCTTGGCCACCTCACCGACGAGAACCTCACCGTTCTTCGCGAAGGCGACGACGGACGGGGTGGTGCGGGAGCCCTCGGCGTTGGCGATGACCGTCGGCTCGCCGCCCTCCAGGACCGCGACACACGAGTTCGTCGTACCGAGGTCGATTCCGACCGCACGAGCCATGGTTGCTTCCTCCGTCAAAGTTGAGTCGTTCAGGCGTAAGTTTGCTTCGTCGAGTGGGGGCTGTCAAGTCAGTTGAGTCGACTCGACTCAAGTTACTTCCTACGCCCTGACAACGGCCGACCAGGCCGGGATGTTCCCGACCTGGGCACTCTTCACGAGGGAAATGGGCGAACCCCGGGACAACTCGGGGACTTCCTTGACCCGAAGACCAGGGGAGGTCAGGGTTCTCCGAGGGGGCCCCGGGGGTGGCCCGCGCCGGTTTTCCACAGCCCCCGGGTCCCGGTTGCCCCCGCCTCCCCATTGCCCCAACCTGGGATCGGGGTCGATCTCTGGTGGTCCCACCGATGCCCCGAGGCGCCTTCCGGTGCTCGCGGTCCGCTACATATAGGGGGACGTGCGGTGTGTCCGGGGTCGATCCGGGTGTGCTCGCGTGGTTCTGTTGCGCTGACGCCCGCCGGCGTCGGCGCGCGTGCGGAGGCCGGGTCCCGCGGCCCGCTCCGCCCGCGGCGGGGGCGGGGCGCCCGCCGGGGCCCCGCCCGGTGGTGGGGTGATCCGGTGGCGGCTGCGCGATTACCCGCTAGTAACATAAGTTCCGACCGCCGGTGTGTGGCGCACCGGCCGACGAGAAGCAGGATGGGAGGCCACGGACGATGCATCCTCTGTACTTGACGCTGGGCATCATCACCTCGGTCTTCGCCGTGGTCGCGTTCACCTTGTTCGGTCTGGCCATCCGCCAGATCGTGCGAACCGTGGGTGTGGGCCGTGCGGTGGAGCCGGAGCGCAAGGGGCCGTTCGGACAACGGTTCACCATGGCGGTCATCGAGATCCTCGGACACGGGCGCATGCTCAAGCGGCCGTGGATCGGTGTCGCGCACTGGTTCGTGATGGTCTCGTTCCCGCTGCTCGCCTTCACGGTCGTGGAGGCGCAGGGCGAGGTCTTCGACCCGCACTTCACGCTGCCGATCATCTCCGACTGGACGATCTACGGCCTGGCGATCGAGTTCATCGCCGGAACCAGCCTCGTCGGCATCCTGGGCCTGACCGCCTACCGGTTCGTCAACCGACCCTCGCGGATCGGCCGCGAGTCCCGCTTCATGTACTCCAAGCAGTGGACCGGCTACTACGTCGAGGCGTACATCATCGGTCTGCTCTTCGCGATCTTCGTGATCCGCGGGTTCAAGGTCGCCTCCGACACGTTCCCCTTCCCGGTCTGGGCCACCCCGATCTCCCACGCCGTCGGCGCGATCCTGCCCGGCGACCTCGCGGTCGCCGACCCGGGCATCGCCCTGGTCGCCGCGTTCAAGCTGGTCATCAGCTACGCGTTCTTCGTCGTGCTGGCCCTCAAGCTCACCATGGGCGTGGGCTGGCACCGCTTCATCGCCCCCGTCAACATCTACTTCAAGCGCAACGCCGACGGATCCCCGACCCTCGGCGCGGCCAAGCAGATGATGGACAAGTCCGGCACCAAGCCCCTCGACTTCGAGGAGGCCGACCCGGACGAGGACCCGTTCGGCGCGGGCAAGATCGAGGACTTCACCTGGAAGGGCCTCCTCGACTTCACCAGCTGCACCGAGTGCGGCCGCTGCCAGTCGCAGTGCCCCGCGTGGAACACCGGCAAGCCCCTCTCGCCCAAGAAGGTCATCCTCGACCTCCAGCGGCACGCCTACGAGAAGGCCCCGTACCTCCTCCAGGGCATCACCGAGGAGACCCTCGCCGAGAAGCCCGACGAGAGCCACGCCGGCGTGGACGTCCTCGCACTCCTCAACAAGCCGCTCGTCGGCACCGAGGAGGAGGGCGGCGTCATCCACCCCGACGAGCTGTGGGCCTGCACCAACTGCGGCGCCTGCGTCGAGCAGTGCCCGGTCGACATCGAGCACATCGACCACATCCTCGACATGCGCCGCTACCAGGTCATGGTCGAGTCCAACTTCCCGTCCGAGGCCAACACGCTCCTCAAGAACCTGGAGAACAAGGGCAACCCCTGGGGCATGGCCGAGGACCGGCGCATGGACTGGATCGCCGAGCTGGCCTCCCAGGAGAACCCGGTCGAGGTCCAGGTCGTCGACGACAAGCTGCCCGAGGACACCGAGTACCTGTTCTGGGTCGGCTGCGCCGGAGCGCTGGAGGACCGGGCGAAGAAGACCACCAAGGCCATCGCCGAACTGCTGGACATCGCGGGCGTCAAGTTCGCCGTCCTGGGCGGCATGGAGGCCTGCACCGGTGACCCCGCCCGCCGCCTGGGCATGGAGTACGTCTTCCAGATGCTCGCGCAGCAGAACGTGGAGACGCTCAACGAGGCCGGCGTCACCAAGATCGTGGCCAGCTGCCCGCACTGCTTCAACACCCTCGCCAACGAGTACCCGCAGCTCGGCGGGGCCTACGAGGTCATCCACCACAGCCAGCTCCTGGCCAAGCTGGTGGAGGAGGGGCAGCTCACCCCGGTCAACTCCGTGGACGAGAACATCACCTACCACGACCCCTGCTTCCTGGGACGCCACAACAAGGTGTACACGCCGCCGCGCGACATCATGGCGCAGGTTCCCGGGGTCAAGACCCAGGAGATGCACCGCCACAAGGAGCGCGGCTTCTGCTGCGGCGCCGGCGGCGCCCGCATGTGGATGGAGGAGCGGATCGGCAAGCGCATCAACACCGAGCGGGTGGACGAGGCGCTGACCACCAACCCCGACACCGTCTCCACCGCCTGCCCGTTCTGCCAGGTCATGCTCGGCGACGCGATCAACGAGAAGAAGTCGCAGGGCGAGGCCAAGGAGTCGCTGGAGGTCGTGGACGTCTCCCAGCTGCTGCTGCGTTCGGTCCGGGGCGAGGCCCCGAAGGCGGCCGAGGCCGCGGACGCCTGACCGCTGGCGCACGCGCGCCGACGCAGGGGAGGGGCCGGTCACCCGACGCGAGAACTCTCGCGACCGGTGACCGGCCCCTCCCGCGTCCGCCCGGAGTACGGGCGGGCCCGCGCCCTCCCCGGGACGGAGCACGGGAGGACGGCGTCCGCGCACCATGCACTCCTCGGCGGGAGGTCCGCCTTCCATGCCGGAGAGGCATAGGGTGACCGGCATGGATCTCGTCGGCGCCTGCAAGGCGTTCGTGAACGTGAGCGAGAGGGGCAGCTTCACCCTCGGGGCCGCCGCCGCCCGCATCCCCCAACCGGTCGCCAGCAGGCGCATCGCGGCGCTGGAGGGCCACCTGGGCGCCCGCCTGTTCGACCGCTCCACCCGCAGGGCCACCCTCACCCAGTTCGGGCGCGACATGCTGCCGTCCGCCCGCCGCCTGGTCCGGTTGGCGGAGGAGATGGAGCACGACGCCGAGCGCGCCGTCCTGCGGCCCCTCCGCCTCGCCGTGCCCGACACCTGTGCCACCCGCGACCTCGCCGAGCTCGGCGCGGAGGCCCGCAGGAAGGGCCTGAACCTGGACTTCCGCCCCGCCCCGCCCGCGGCCCGGACCGAACTCCTGGGCGCACGGGAGGTCCGCGCCGCCCTCGCGGGCACCCCGTCCGGCGAGGGCGCCTGGACGGTGCCCCTCGGGCTGGCAAGCGCCGCGGAGCCACGGGTCGGCGCCGTCCACGTGGAGACCCTCCGCGTGGACCGCGACAGGTCGGCCTCGCGGGGCCGCCGGGTCTGGATCCAGCCCGAGGACGACGTCCCGCACGTACGCGATCCCCTGAACCGTCTGCGGGACGCCGCCGGCCTGCGACCCGCCCAGGTCGCCGTGGCCGCCTCCCTGGCCTCCGCCGTCGTGGAGGTGCTGGGTTCGGACGACCTCCTGCTGTGCTCCCGCCGCCAGGCCGGCGAACTGGGGCTGCACTGGCGTCCGACCGGCGGGATCAGCCTCGCCCGCGGCTACGAGGTGGTCGCCGACACCGGTGAGGACGCCGAGCGCCTGCGCACGCTCCTGGGCCGGGAGATCGCCCGCTGTCTGGGCGCACCCGACGGAGGGGAAGAGGGGGAGACCGCGTGAGCGCCACCGGACTGGTCCGTGACCTGCGCCGCGAACTCGACGACGCGGGTCTGCGGGGGTCGTTCCTCGTCCGCGACCTCGACACGGGGGAGGAGTTGGGCATCGAACCCGAGCTGGAGTTCTCGACGGCCTCGCTCGTCAAGGTCCCGCTGGCCGTCGCCACGCTCGAACGCATCCGGGTCGGGGAGATCGACGGCTCCGAGCAGCTCCTCGTGCAGCCGGGGAGGAGCGACCTCCCGATGCACACGGGGATGAGCAGGTTCCGCCACCCCGCGAAGGTCAGCATCGAGGATCTGCTCTACCTCAGCACCTGTCTGAGCGACAACACCGCCGCCGACACCCTGTTCGAGGTGACACCGCCCGGCCGGGTCGACGCCTGGCTCCGATCCGCGGGCCTGCGCGGCATCACCGTCCGGCACAAGCTCCGCGACCTCAATCGGACGCCTGCGGACCTGCTCGGCCCCGACCACGCGCACATGGCCCACTCGCTGGCCATCGGTGAGGGCACGGCGGGTCGCGGACACCGCATCCCCCAGCTCGACGTGACCCGGGCCAGTTCCGGGTCGGCGCGGGCGTTCACCGACCTGCTGGAGGCTCTGTGGCGGCCCTCGGTGATCGACCCGGGGATCGCCGCGCGGGTGCGGGAGCTGATGCGCGGCAACGTCCTGCGCCACCGCCTGGCCCCGGACTTCACCTCCGACGTCTCCACCTGGTCGTCCAAGACCGGCACCCTGCTCAACCTGCGCCACGAGTTCGGGGTGGTCGAGCACGCCGACGGCCAGGTGTTCGCGGTGTCGGTGCTCACCGAGTCGCGGGTTCCGGCCGTCCACCAGCCGGGAGCCGAGGCGCTCATGGCCCGGGTGGCGCGTTCCCTGCGCGACCACCTCCGCGCGCACCAGGCGCGCTGACCTGGGTCGTCAGGTCCGGGTCGGTGGCGCGCTCATCGCTGCCGTGAGGAACGTGAGCGCCCATCGCCGGGCCGCTTCGCCCGCTACCGGGTACATGCAGCCGGGGGAGGGCTGCTGGTGGACCTCGAGGCGGTCGACGGCCGTCACGGCGAGGATCCCCCGCACCCGGAACCTCAGCTCCTCCGGGGAGAGGTCGGGCAGCACGCGCGTGAAGGCTGCGAGGTAGCGCTCGCGGACCGAGTCCTCGGCCGGGCCGGTCCAGCCGCGTGCCTCCTCCGCCGGGTCGCTGAGGATCGTCACGATCAGCCGGGACGTGCGGGCGCCGCCCTCGTCGCCGGCCGGCATCTCGTCGAACAGCGGCCCCGCGAACGCCTCCACCAGTTCGCCGACCGGTGGGTCGGGGGTCCGGGCGAGCAGTGCGTCGAGTCCGGCGCACTGGGCGGCGTTGATGGGCTCGATCACGCGGCGGGCGACTGCGGCCATCAGCTTCGCCTTCGAACCGAAGTGGTAGCCGACGGCGGCCAGGTTCGCTCCGGCGAGTGTGGTGATCGCGCGGACCGAGGTGCCGCGGTATCCGTGCTCGGCGAAGAGGTGCTCGGCCGCGTCGAGGATCTGGGTACTGGTGTCTGGTGTCGCCACACGAGGGACTCTACATATGTTTGAATCAAACGAACGTATGATTCAAACGAACGTGTGAAAGTGAGCTCTCATGAAGCTGCTCGTGTACGGCGCCGGAGTGTGCGGCAGCCTGTTCGCCGCCCACATGCATGAGGCCGGCCACGACGTCTCGCTCCTCGCCCGGGGCGAGCGTCTGAACGCCCTGCGCCGGCACGGAGTGCGGCTCGCCGCGGAAGACAGCCCAGCTGTCAGACGGGTGCCGGTACCGGTGGTCGAGCGCCCGGACGGCGGGTACGACCTGATCACCGTCTTCGTCCGCACCCACCAGGTGGACGCGGTGCTGGAGTCACTCTCCGGTGTCGAAGGTGACGTGCTGTTCCTGCTCAACTGGGCGGCCGGTCCGGAGGCGCTGAGCGCGGGGATCGGCCGCGAGCGGTTGCTGCTCGGCTTCCCCACGACCGGCGGCACGATGGACGGCGACGTGGTCCGCTACCGCAAGAGCACTGTCATCACCCGCCGGGTCGCGATGCCGATCGGCGAGCCCGACGGCCGTACCACCCCGCGACTGGCACGGATCGTGGAGACGTTCCGCACCGCGGGAATCAACGCCAAGGCCGAGCCGCGGATGGAGGCCTGGCTCAGGACGCACGCCGCGTTCGAGGTCCCGCTCGGGCAGGCCGTACACGCGGCGGGCGGCCCGGTGGCGCTGGCCGACGACCCGGACGCGATCCGCGGCATGCTCCACCTCATGCGGCAGAACCTCGCCGTGATGGGGACGCCGCCGGTACCTCGCGCGTTCGCCGCGTTGCGGGCTCTGCCACAAGGGCTCCTCGTGCCCGTGTTCCGGCGGTTCCTGAGGAGCCCGACGGCCGTGCACAGCGGACTCGACGACCACTCGCCTGCCGCGGCGGCCGAACTCGAGCGGCTGACCGAACAGCTCCGTGCCTCTGCGGGCGCCCGCTGAGCGACCCGGGACGGCGACGACCTCACCACGCACACCCCGTCGGCCCCCCAGTCCTCGAACCCGCCGGCTCCGCGGACGGCAACCGCCGACCTCATGACCGTGTCGGCAGCAGTGGAACGTCCGGCCTTCGCGGTCCGTGCGGGAGCCCTCCCGCTCATCCCCCGGCGTGGAGAACGCGCTGCGCACCGGCCGCCCTTCCGGGGGAAAAGGAGAGGGTGACGGGAAGGCGCCGTAAACGCCTGTGTGCCACGGTTCGGCCCCCCGGACAGAACGAAGTTATTTCGCCACATCGCCATCCTCGGGGCGGCTCCGGTGAATCCGGAACGGACGCCCAGTGGGGCCCAAAGCCGCGTTACCGTCCACCGTTTCGGCCGAGCGGTCCGAGGGTGTGCGGCCGCTGCGGCGGAGGCGGTGCAAGGGCCCTGCGGGTCCTGCGACGTCGTACCCGGTTGGGGATTCGGACTGTCCGGCCGCTCCGGAGGCCGCCGACGTGCGGTATTCACGGCGTTTCCCCGGTGGGCGTGAGGACGACCGTCTTCGGGGGAGAGTTCGTCCGGGATGCTGCTTCCCGCGAAACGAACTCCCGGGGTGCGGATTGGCGAAATGAAACTTCTTCATGAATGCGGTTCTCCCTACACGGAAGCCGGTGTTCGTGTAGAACTCTTATCGACACCACGCGCAGGTGTCGGTCCGATTCACGTGTGCGGGATCGGGCAAAACCGCCCTCGGGCGGACACGGCCGGATATGGGTCGGGAGCCTGGTCGGGGGGCCGCTCCCACAGGTCCGGCCGGACCGTCCGACGGGGAAGGGGGCCGGCCGGCGCACCGGCCGGCCCCCCACGGTCAGCGAGGACGCCCGACGCAAGTGATGAGGGGGCCGGGCGTGCTCGCTGCCACCGCGGGCCTCCCGCACGCGATCCTGGGGGAAGGGGCGTGTGCGGGCGGCCCCGTCCGACCGGGTCCGGAACGGATGACATTTGTCAGTGCGGGCGCCGGGAGATTCCACACCGGCAGCCGGTGACAACGGAGTCTGTGCCGGGGACCCGGCTCCGCGGGAACCTGGACGCATGACGACCACTGCGAACACCGCCCAGGCACACGACACCCTCCCGGACACCCCCGGGCCCGCGGTGGTCGTCCGGGACCTGCGCCAGCGCTACGGCTCCTTCGAGGCGGTCCGGGGCGTGTCCTTCGAGATCCACCCCGGAGAGCTCTTTGCCCTCCTCGGCACCAACGGTGCGGGCAAGACCACCACCATCGAGACGCTGGAGGGCTTTCGCAAGCCCAGCGCCGGCACGGTCCGGGTCTTCGGATCCGACCCCTACGGCCAGCCGTCCGGCGTCCGGGAGCGCACCAACGCGGTCCTCCAGGGCAGCGGCCTGCTGGAGGACCTGACCGTCGGCGAGACCGTCTCCCTCGCGCACGACCTCGCCGCCGACCCGCGCGACGCCGACGAGATCCTGGGCCTGGTGAACCTCCTGGACCGGCGCGGGGTCGCGGTCCGCCAGCTGTCCGGAGGCCAGAAGCGCCGGCTCGACCTCGGGCTCGCCCTCGTCACCCGGCCCGAGGTCCTGTACCTGGACGAGCCGACCACCGGCATGGACCCCGAGGCGCGCCAGGAGACCTGGCGGATCATCAGCGACCTGAAGAGGGACGGCGTCGCGATCCTCCTCACCACCCACTACCTGGAGGAGGCCGAGCGCCTCGCCGACCGTCTCGCGATCATGCACCGGGGCGAGGTGCGGATCGAGGGGACCCTGGCCGGGGTCCTCGCGGGCTGGGGCGACCGGGTGAGCTTCGTGCTCCCCGAGGACGTGCGCACCGGGGACCTGCCCCGGCTGGCCGACGCCGAGGTCGCCGTGGAGACGCGCGACCACTCCCTGTGGGCCACGTACACCGTCCTGGGCGGCGACGTCGCGGACCGGGCCCACCACGCCGTCGCCGCGCTCGTCGGGTGGGCCGCCGACAACGGGACCACGCTCAAGAACCTCCAGGTACGCGGCGCCTCCCTGGAGGACGTGTTCCTCCGGGTCGCGGACGGCGCGGCGGACCTCGTCTCGGACTGAGACCCCCGGGGGACCGGCCGACGCGCCCACCGGCCGCGCGCCGCGCACCCCCGCATCCGACATCTCCCCCCACAGACCTCTGAGGAGCACACCATGACCACACCCACCGCGGCCGCGGAGGCCACAGCGGCCCCGGGACGGCCCCGGCCCACCATCGGCTGGTTCCGGCAGGCCGTGCGCCTGACCCGGACCGAGTTCACGCTGTTCGTGCGGTACAAGACCGCGTGGATGTTCCTCGCCCTGCCGATGTTCCTGCTCGTGGTCTCCCTGGGAATGGAGTCCTACGAGGTCTTCCCCGGGGTGGACAGCACCGCGATGTCGATGGCGGGGACGCTCGGCAGCATCGGCCTGATCGTCGGCCTGGGCCACGCCTCCAACGTGTTCACGGCACGCCGTGAGGCGCTGGTGCTGAAGCGGCTCCGGGTGAGCGGAGTGCCGCAGGCGGCGATCTTCGGCGCCATCATCGGCGTGGTGGCGCTCTTCTCGCTGCTGGTCGGGGTGCTGATCACCGCCGTGACCGCCGCGTTCACGGGCTCGATGCCGCAGGACCCGTTGATGCTGATGGTGGCGGTGGTGCTGAGCACCGTGCCGATGACCCTGCTCGGCCTCCTGATCACCCCGATGGTGCGCAACGCCGAGGCCGCCCAGATGGCGGCGATGGTCCCGATGATGATCCTGCTGTTCCTGGGAGGGCTGTTCGTCCCGCTGAGCATGCTGCCGGACCCCTTGCGCGAGGTGATGATGCTGCTGCCGGTCGCACCGGTCACCCTGACGGCCCAGGCCGCCTTCACCGGCTACGACGTGTTCGGCGGATTCGAGGCCGCGACGCAGCCCGGATACCTGGGCCTGTGGGCGGCGGCGCTGCCGTCGATCGGCGTGGTGCTCGCGTGGACCGTGGTTCTCGCCCTGCTGGTGCGCAAGTTCTTCAAGTGGGACCCCCGCCAGCCGTGACCGGTGGCGGGAGCCGGGGGCCGGGGCAGCCGTGGACGGACGGCCGCCCCGGCCCCCGCGTCGGTGGGCGGGACGCTCCGGGGACGGCGCGGACGGCCCGGATGTGTGGGCGTGCGGGAGCGCGGGGCGGGGGTCCCCCCGTCCCGGAATCTCATCCGACTTCCCATTGCGAGGCTTTTTCCACCACCCTGACAGGGTGGGGTGGGTCGTACCAGGGCGTTCCCGGACCTGTGGACAACGGGGCGGGTACCTGGAGGGGCGTCGGGTCGTACAGGCGGAGGGGACCGTGGGCATGGGGGAGAGGGCCGTCGATCCGGACGGGCTGAGCGCGAGGAACGCGACCCGGCTGCGGACCTCCCGGAGGATCACCGCCTGGTCGATGTACCCGTTGGCGCTGATCCAGATCTGCTGGACCGGCGTCGACGCCACCTACCTGGCGGACGCCGGCCTCCCGCTGTGGATGGCCGCGGTGTCGTCCGCCGCCGCGCTCGGCTCCGGTGTCCTGCTCCTCCTCATGATCCGGGGGCGCATCGACGGCCGACGCGCCGCCGACGGCCGGCTGGTGGTCTGGTCGCTCGCCCTGAGCCTCCTCGCCTTCGCCATGGTCCAGAACCTGCTCAACTCCGTCCTGGTCCTGGCTGCCTGGTGGGGGGTGGTCGCGAACGCCACACCCTCCCGGACGAGCCGGAACCTCGGCCTGGCGGTCGCGGCTCTGAGCTGGCTCAAGGCGCTCACCCTCCCCCTGGCCCTCGGGATGTCGCCGTTCGCCTTCACCTTCGCCTGGTCGGTCGGCATCGGGTTCGCACTGCTGCTGCGGGTCCTGTTCGCCTCGACCTTCTGGCTGTGGGACATCACCAACGACGCGATCCGCGGGCAGGCGGCGCGCGCCCGGCTGGCCGTCAGCGAGGAGCGCCTGCGCTTCGCCCGGGACATGCACGACCTGCTCGGCCACAGCCTGTCGGCGCTGGCGGTCAAGGCCGAACTGGCGAGCAGGCTCGCCACACGCGCGCCGGAACGGGCCAAGTCGGAGATGTCGGAGGTGCAGGACCTGGCCCGCTCGGCGTTGCAGCAGGTGCGGGGAGCCGTGAACGGTTACCGGGACGTGGACCTGGCGGGGGAGGTCGCGTCCGTGAGCGGCGTCCTCGAGGCGAACGGGACCAGGACGACCGTCACCGGCCTGGACGGTCTCGACCTCCCCCCGAACACCGCGGCCCTGGCCGCGTGGGTGGTGCGGGAGGGCGGCACCAACGTGCTCCGGCACAGCGAGGCCGACCGGTGCGCGGTGACGTTCACCCGGCTGCCGGGCCGTACCGCCCGACGGTCGACACTGGTGGTCGAGGTGTTCAACGACAGGGCGCGGGGCGCCGGTGACCGGGCTGCTTCCTCGGGCAACGGTCTGGCGGGCCTGTCGGAGCGCGTCTCCATGGGCGGCGGCACCCTGTCCGCGGCCAGGACCAAGGACGGCGGCTTCCTGCTGCGGGCGGTTCTCCCTCTACAAGGTGACGCCGGAGCGCGGACCCGATCGAGCAGTGCCCCCGGAGACCACGAGGAGAGCCGTTGAGGTACCACGGAGCCGACCCCGCCGGGAGTCGGCAGACCGAGCGCAAGCTCCGCGTGGCCCGGCGCATCATCCTCGGCTCGATGGTGTTCGTCCTCCTCGCCATGGTCGTCCTGCCGATCCTGGAGTTGGTGGCCGGAACCGAATCGGTGGTGCTGTGGAGAATCGTCCTGGCGGAGGCCGTCGCCGTCCCCCTCGGCGTGATCCTGCTGGTCATGCTCCGGGACCGGCTCGACGGGCGGCGCGACCCCAGCCCCGGGCTCTACTGGGGCTCGATCGCGATGGCCGTCGTCGCCTCCGCCGCCCTCCAGGTGCCCGTCAGCGGTATGTTCTTCCTCGGCGCGTGGTGGGGCGTCGCGGTGTTCGTGGCCTCCCGGGCGCGTGGCGCCCTCGTCAGCGTGTTCCTGCTGGTGCTGCCCTGGCTGCTGATCCCGTTGAGCCCCCTGGACATCCGGTTCGTCCCCTTCTTCCTGGCGTGGATCGTCTCGATCGTCTGGGCTCTCTTCCTCGCCGCGGGATCCCTCGCCTCCATCTGGCTGTGGGACGTCACCAACGACGCGGTGAAGGGCCAGAGGGCCAGGGCCCGGCTGGCGGTGACCGAGGAGCGGCTCCGCTTCGCCCGGGACATGCACGACCTGCTCGGCCACAGCCTGTCGGCGCTGGCGGTCAAGGCCGAACTGGCGAACAGGCTGGTCGATCGCGCGCCCGAGCGGGCCTCCGCGGAGATGGACGAGGTGCACGAACTCGCCCGCAAGGCGTTGCAGCAGGTGCGCAGCGCGGTGAGCGGCTACCGGGAGGTCGACCTCGCGGGGGAGGTGGCCTCGGTCGGTGCGGTCCTGTCGGCCAACGGGACGGTCGTGTCCGTCTCCGGCCTGGACGACCTGGCCCTGCCCCCGGAACAGGAGGCGCTGGCCGCGTGGGTGGTGCGGGAGGGCGGCACCAACGTGCTCCGGCACAGCGACGCCACCGCGTGCCAGATCGCCTTCACCTCGGCGAAGGACACCACCGTGGGCCGGGCCCTGGTGGTGGAGGTGTCCAACGACGGGGCGCGCGCCGGCGGCGCGCCCGAGGAGGCCTCCGGCAACGGTCTGGCGGGTCTGTCCGAGCGTGTCTCCATGGGCGGCGGCACCCTGTCCGCCGCCCGCACGAAGAACGGCGGTTTCCTGCTCCGGGCCGTCCTCCCGCTCTGAGACGGCCCCGGACGGCCCCGACCGTGTCGTGTGGCCCGGCCGCTGTCGGGCCCCGTCCCCGCGCCGCCGTCCCCGAGACCGGGGGCCGTCCGGGGCGGGAGCGCGGGGACCGGGGAGTTCCAGGAGACCGGGGACACCGGGGTCAGAGGACGCCCACCGACGCGAACGCCTCGTCGATGGCGGCGGACGCGTCGTCCCCGCCGGCCGTGTTGATACCGAGCATGAACGCGCCGTTCCGGTCGCCCGTCCGCACCAGGAGGAAGCGGCCGTAGGACGCCTCGTCCCCGCCGCCGTCCACCGCCACACCGAACGCGGGCGACCCGCCCACGTCGGTCTCGCCGGAGGGTTCGACCTCGAGTGAGGCGACGTCGGTGACCAGGCCGCCCAGCGACTCGACCGCGAGGCGTACCCCCGCCACGGACATCGGCTCCGCCGCGTGGAGCTGCTCGCTGCCGGTGACGATGATCGCGTCCGGGTCGTCCGCCGAACCGTACACGGCGTACGAGTAGTACTCCGGGGGGACCTCGTCGTCGCCGAGCCGCTGCCAGTCCTCTCCCGGGAGCTGGTAGGTCAGACCCGAACGCGGGTCCTCGACCGTGCCCTCGGGCGAGGGGGAGTCCCCTCCGGAGGCGTCGCCGTCCGCCTCGTCGTCCGAGGGCGAACCCTCGTCGGACGCGGCGGTGCCGCCGCCCGAGAAGGGGCCGCCGTCGGACAGGAACCAGCCGAGCCCGGCGGCGGTCACCAGCAGGAACACGAAGGTCACCGCGAGCGCGACGGCGAGTGTCACCTTGCGCGCCGGCTCGTCCTCCCCACCGGTCCTGCGACTGGAACGCTCGTTCGCACCGCCCCGGGGCTCATGGCGGTCCGGTTCGTCTGGGTACATCTGCGGCTCCTGGAAGGGTGTGCGCCTCGAGGGGACAGAAGGGGTCCTGAGAGGCCAATACCCCGTGAGGGCCGTGGCGGAGCGGCGGGAAGTGGCCGGATCAGGCCGATTTCGGGCGAACGGGAGGGGAGGCCGGACAACCGCTGAGCCGGTCAGTACGACCAGGGCGTGAGGGGCAGGCGGGGCAGCGCCCGCATCGTGAACGGCGTGGGGCGCGGGAGCTGGGACGGGCCGGCGTACGGCCGCTGCCGGGGGAGGAACCGGGGGCCGGTGAGCGGCGCCTCGGGCGGGCGGCTCTGCTCGGGAACCCGGCCGCGGTGCGACGGCCTGCCCGGTCTGGGCGGAGCATCGCCGGGCCTGGGAGACAGGTGGGAGCCCGGTGTGTGCCGTGTGGGGGGCGCGTCCTCCGGGGTGCCGCCGCCCTTCACCGGCCGCGTGTGCGGGGCCGGGGACGCGGGGGAGGGGACGGGATCCGCCCCGTCCGGCGCCTCGCCCTGTGCCCCGTCCGGCGGGTCGTCCCCGGCGGGCCGGGGGGAGAGGCCGAGGACGCGGTCGATCTCCGCGGCGCTGAGCGGCCGGTCGGCGACGGCCACGGCGATGAGGACCTCGGAGTAGAGGTCGATCTCGTCGAGGGCGACGTGGTCGTGGAGGGAGGGGCGCACGAGCGGACGCAGGTGTGTGTCGTCTTCCACGCGCGCCCACCTCCCGGAACGGTGTCGCGAGCGTGTGCCGGTGGCCTCCGGACCGGGCCTTCGTGGTTGCGGGCGCGACCAACCCGGCCCCACGGGCGTGAGGATTTCAGGCTACGCGGGGGCGTATCGGTCGCGCATGACTCGTGAGGACCAGTGGGGGCCCCACCCGGGTTAGCCATAAGTCCCGAATCGCCCATCCGTCCGGTGGTCCGGTGGTGGGGGAGGGGCGGACACGGCGGGTGTGCCGCCGCGTCCGCGTGGTCCGGGCCCGTGGATCAGGCCCAGACCACCTCCTGGTGCTGCACGGCGAGCGCCGCGTAGTGGGCGGGGGTGTGCGCGAGGACGAGCCGGTCGTTGTCGTTCAGTTCGCGGACCACCTTGCCGGGGACGCCCGCCCACAGGGTGCCGGGCGGGACCACCTTGCCGGGCGGGACGAGGGAGCCCGCCGCGACCAGCGCGCCCCGTCCCACGCGGGCGCCGCCGAGCACGATCGCGCCGATGCCGATGAGCGCCCCCTCCTCCACGACCGCCCCGTGCACCATGGCCTTGTGGCCGAGGCTCACGTCGTCGTGCAGGATCGCGGGCTGGCCCGGGTCGGAGTGCATGCCGCACTGGTCCTGGATGTTGACCCTGTCCCCGACCACGATGTCCTCGCCGTCGGCGCGCAGTACCGACCCGTACCAGACGCTGCTCTCGGCGCCCAGCCGAACGCGGCCGACCACGGTGGCGCCGGGGGCGATCCACGCGGTCGGGTGGATCTCGGGCCTCCCGAAGGGGGCGCCGCCGATGCGCGGGCCGAGGGGCCCGTCCTCCGTCTGGCCGTCCGTCGCACTACCCATGTCCTGGCCCTTCATACGTCGTCGCGGTGTGGCGGTCGTCCCCGTGCACGGTGAGACCGGCGGGAAGTTGACCGCTCTGCCCCCGTACGGGGATGATCGCGCATACCTTAGTAAGAACGTGACCGGGGTCCGCGCGGCGATCCACCCGTCGGGACTCTTGACGCGGCGGCGCCGCGCGTGTCTACCTTGGTCGTTTGGACGGTGTCCGCGACGTCACGCTCTGCTCGCGGCCGGTGCCCCTCATGCGGCCGAATCAGGGCAAACGGGACAAAATCGAGTGGATGTCGTTTCTAGGACTCGATGGGTCTTCCCAGGACAATGGGGTACGGGGCAACTCCCACGTTGGTACGACGTGCAGTCAAACGGTGTAAGGACATGAAGGGCACATGAGCGATATGTTGCCGGGCGGCGGACTCCAACAGGACCGGTTTCCGACGGTGCGCAAGGGCGGATACGACAAGGCGCACGTCGACGACTACTACGTACGGATGGACAACCAGTTCAAGAGCATCCGCGAGCGTTTGCAGCGGATGGACGACGAGCTGGAGCAGTACAAGCGCGACCTCGCCATCGCCCGCGAGAAGGCGCAGGTCAAGCCTGAGCACGAGCAGATCAGCGCGCGCATGGCGGAGATCCTCAGGATCGCCGAGGAGGAGGCCAAGGAGCGTCGCTCCAAGGTCGAGACCGAGGTGAAGGAGATCGAGAAGGGCGCTCAGGAGGAGATCGCCAAGCACCGCAAGGACGCGGAGTCGCACGCCGAGCGCATCGTCTCCTCGGCGCGCGCGGAGGCCCATGAGATGGTCTCCGCCGCCAAGCAGGAGTCCGACCAGGTGCGCGAGCAGGCCAAGCAGGAGGGCGACCGCCGTCTGGGCGAGGCCGAGGCCCGCGCGAAGAAGATCCACGACACGGCGGACCGTCGACTGGCCACTCTGACCGCCACGCACGCCGAGGCGCTGCGGCGCCTCAAGGACATGCACTCGACCCTGGCCGACCTGGTCGAGGCCGAGGACAAGGCGGGCGCGCTGGAGACCGGCCTGTCGAGGGAGGACGCCGTCACCCCGGCCGCGGAGCACAAGCCCGCGCAGGCCGGGCCGGCGGCCGCGGCCAAGCCCGCGCCCAAGGCCGCGGGTCCCGAGGCGGAGAAGCCCCGTCCGGAGCAGGTCCGGTCCGAGGCGTCCCAGGCGGTCAAGCCCGACGCGGGTGCCAAGCCCGAGTCCGGCCCCAAGGCCGAGTCGGGGCCCAAGCCTGCCCCGGAGCAGAAGGACGAGGCCACCACCAAGCTGCCTCCGCTCCAGCAGGGGCCGGACCAGGCCACGGTGCGCATCAAGCCCGTGGTCAGGCCGGACCAGCAGGTCAGGCAGGACGCGCCGAAGCCTGTCGGCGCGTCGCAGGAGGAGGGGGCGAAGGACGGTGGCGACGCCGGATCGGCTCCCCGTCCGCCTCAGGGAGCCCGGTTCACCGGGCCCGCGCCGGAGGGCCCGCAGGAGCGGCAGCAGGCCCAGCCCGCCCCGCAGGCCCAGCTCGGCCAGCAGGCCCCGGCCGCACCGCCCGCGGGCGACGCGGGCGGCGACCCCGGGATCACCGGCCTCTACCGGCGTCCGGAGTCCGGACCGAACCAGCCGCCCACGGGGGACGACGGAGTCCGGGTCATCCGGAAGCCGTAGCCGTCGGGCACTCCGCGGTCGGTACGCCGACCTTCGCGGAACAGGCGATCCAGGGGTGGGGACTCAGTCCCCACCCCTCGGTGATTTGTGGCCGGTTGTAGGGGGACGTCCGCCTTGTCGCAGGCTGTCGGCTACGATTCCGGAGCCATGATTATCCGCGCGGCCATCCGGTCCGACCTCGGTGCGATTCTGCGTCTCCTGCGTGAACTCGGCGACACGACCCACACGCAGAGCGCGAACGTTCGCATGTCCTCAGCGGCCGTGCGGGCCTGGACCCGGATGGAGACCGACCCTGACCGTACCGTCCTGGTCGCGGAGCAGCGGGGCCAGATCATCGGCACCCTCGACCTGCTGGTCGTCGCCAACCTCACACACGACGCCCAGCCCTGGGCCGTGGTGGACAACCTGGTGGTCGATCCGCTGACCCGGGGCCGGGGCATCGGCCGGGCGCTCATGGAGGACGCACTGGACCGCGCCACGCGGGCCGGGTGCTACAAGGTCGAGCTGCTGTCACACGAGAGCAGGCACGGCGCGCACCGGTTCTACGCGGCCCTGGGCTTCGACAACTCCGCCGAGGGCTTCCGCCGCTACCTCTGAGGCCGGGCCGGACAGCGCACTCCCGACCCGGCCCGGACGTCACCTCCGCGTCCGCCGCGCCTTCCGGGCCGCCTTCGGCGCCTTCGCCTGGGCGCCGCCGCGCAGCGGCACGCCCCTCATGAACGCCACGGCCACCAGCCCCAGCAGCGCGATCGGCACACCGGCGGTGAACACGCCCTGCATCGCGTGGTCGAAGGCGCTGACGATCACGTCGCGCACCGGTTCGGGGAGCGCGTGCACCAGGTCGGGCGACCCCTGCGCCGCCTCGGCGGCGTCGGCGAGCCCGACCGACAGCTCGGCGGCCCCCGACTCCACCCCGGCCTCGGCGTCCGCCGCGCCCTGGGCCCGCGCCGCGGCCGCGGCCTGTGCCAGCTCGGTGTTGAGCCGCCCCACCATCACCGCGCCGAACGCGGCGACGCCGGTGGCGCCGCCCAGGTTGCGGAAGAACACGACGGAGGCCGTGCCCGACGCCATGTCCGCGACGGGCAGGGAGCTCTGGGTGGCCAGCAGGAGGAGCTGCATGTTCAGGCCGAAGCCGAGGCCGACCAGGGCCTGGCCGACGACGACCGTGGTCAGCCCCGGGTCGAGGTGGGCCTGGCCGAGGGCGACGAACCCGACGACGCACAGCAGCATGCCGACGACCGGGTAGGCCTTCCACCGGCCGCTCCCGCTCACCGCGTAGCCGGAGCCGATCGACGTGAGCAGGAACGACGCCACCAGCGGGAGCGTCATCATGCCGGACACCGTCGGTGACATCCCGTGGACCATCTGGAGGTACTGCGGCATGTAGATGATGAGGCCGAACATCATCATGCCGACGCACACCGAGCCGAGCGAGGCCAGCACGAACGTGCGGTCGCGGAACAGGCGCGCGGGGATGATCGGCTCCTTGGCGCGGCGCTCCACGAACACGGCCGCCAGGGTGAGCAGGACGGCGGCCGCGCCCAGGGCGTACGCCAGGGGCGAGTTCCACGCGATCTGGGTGCCGCCCAGGCTGAGCAGGACGATCACGGTGCTCGCGGAGCTGAAGATCAGTCCGGCCCCCGCCCAGTCCACGGGCGCGTCGCGGCGGGGCACGAACGGCATGTTGAACAGGAACTGGATGACGACGAACGCGACCACGGCCAGCGGCACGGTGATGAGGAAGCACCAGCGCCAACCGAGCGGGCTGTCCACCAGGAACCCGCCGACCAGCGGGCCGAGGACGGTGGACACACCGAAGACCATGCCGATGAGTCCGCTGTAGCGACCGCGCTCCCGCGGTGAGACGACGTCGCCGAGGATGATGTTGGGCAGCGTGGCCAGACCGCCGACGCCCAGCCCCTGGAGGGCGCGGGCGGCGATCAGCCAGTTGATGTCCTGGGCCAGGCCCGCGGCGACCGACGCGACGATGAAGATGCCCAGTGCCACCTGGAAGAGGAGCTTGCGGCCCCAGATGTCGGAGAGCTTGCCCCACACGGGGGTGGACGCGGTCATGGTCAGGAGGGCGGAGGTGGCGACCCAGGCCAGCCGGTCCTGGCCGCCCAGTTCGCCCATGATCGTGGGCAGGGCCGTGCCGACGATGGAGTTGGTGAGCATCGAGGTGAGCATGGCCAGGACGAGGCCGACCATGATGCGGTGCACGACGCGGCGCGGAGGCAGCGCGGGGCCGTCGTCCACGGGGGAGTCCGGCGCCGCAGGAGGGGGCGGGGCGGTGCGGACGGTGGAGGAGCCGGGAGTTCCGGTGGTGGGATGGTCGGAGGAATCAGTGCCCACTGTGTGGGCCGTCAATGTCTTCTGGGGGATGCTCCGGGATTCTCCTTCGTCACGCAACGGCTCTTCCACAGGTCCCCCGATCGTGGACGCACGAAAGCCCCGCGGCTCAGTGCCGGGGGCGACGTCCTCCCTCTGGTATAGGTAAACGGTGTTGACCTGTCAAATCGGTATCTCTGCTCCCGTTTCGGTATGCACGGGGTGTTCGGAGGTGCCAACCTGGAATCCTGAATGCCAGATCACGGCCGCCGAGGGGTATGCAGATGGACCGTCCGGACGAAACCGGAAGCGGTACCGGGCCGACACGCGGCCGGGAAGTGACGAGGGCCCGTATTCTCGCCAGCGCCCGCGAACTGTTCACCGATGAGGGGTATGGTTCCGTCTCCTCACGGATGATCGCCTCCCACGCGGGCGTCAACGTCGCGCTGATCAACCGCTACTTCGGGGCCAAGCGCGGCCTCCTGACCGAGATCCTGCGCGAGGACGGCGTCTTCCCGGGGCTGATCGAGGGGGACCACGACACCCTCACACGGAGACTCGCCGAGCACGCGGTCAGCCGACTCCACGGCGAGGGGACCGCGCTCCAGCGAGCCCTCGACGACTCGGCGGGCGACCCCGACCTCCAGGCGGTCTACCAGGGGCGGATCACCACCGCGATGATCGACCCGCTGGCCGCCTACCTGGGCGGGGACGGGGCACGGGCGCACGGATCGCTGGTGGCGGCGGTCATGCTGGGGCTGAGCCGCGTGCGGCTGGTCGAGGGGGCGACGGCTCTGAGGGCGCTCGACCGCGAACGGCTCACAGCCCGGATCCAGGCCCTGCTCGACCTGTGCCTGGAGGACTTCACCGAACCCGCCGTCTAGGCGGAGCCGGGAGGCGCCGCGCCCGTTGCCCCGGAGGGCGGTGGGCGCCCGGTCGGGAGGGCACGCGTGCCCCGTCCCGTCCTCCGCGCCCGTTCTACTGTGGTCGAAAGCACTTTTCCGACCGTGCCATCCGTTTTCTGTTCTCCGGGTGTTCTGCGCCGTTCTCCGGCCGGTTTCCGCGTTTTCGCGGACCGCGCTTTCCGGCGCGGAGATGTTTCGTCCCGGATCCGTCGGCACGCTTTGCCGTATCGGCAAAGAATGCGGGGTTCGGTGCGCCGCTCGTGAAGAGTGGGACGCGGAGGTGGTCCACATGGCCCACGAGCACACGGGACACGGTCACGGTCACGGCACGGAGACGCCCGGCATTCCTGTGACGGAGCAGGACTGGGACGAGCGCTACGCCTCGGCCCCCGCGATCTGGAGCGGCAACCCCAACCGCCACCTGGTCGCCGAGGCGGAGGGGCTGGCGGCCGGAAGGGCGCTTGACGTCGGCAGCGGGGAGGGCTCGGACGCGGTGTGGCTGGCCGGACACGGGTGGGAGGTGACCGCCGTCGACATCTCGAACGTGGCGCTGGAGCGTGCCGCCGCCCACGCGGCGGAACACGGCGCGGAGGTCGCCGGACGGATCACCTGGCGGCAGGCCGACATCACCGCGTGGTCGCCGCCCGCCGACGCGTTCGACCTGGTGTCGGCGCAGTACATGCACCTGCCCCCGGAGGCGAGGTCGCGCCTGGTCGGCGGGCTCGCGGAGGCGGTCGTGCCGGGGGGAGAGCTCCTGATCGTCGCGCACCACCCGCGCGACCTCGCGGACGGCGTCCCGCGTCCGCCCATCGAGGAGATGTTCTACACGGGTGACGAGCTGGTCGCGGCGCTCCCCGAGAACGGGTGGACCGTGCTGGTCGACGAGGCCCGCCGGGGGGAGCAGACCCTCGACGGCGTGACCTACACGACCCACGACCTGGTGTTCCGCGCCCGCCGGGACTCCTGACCCGGCCGCCGGGCCGTGCCGCCCGTCGGGGCGGGCGGCACGGCGGGTACGGGACGCGTCAGTCGCGGAGCTTGGCGACGACGTCGATCTCGACGAGGATGTTCGCCAGGTCGGAGCCCACGGTCGTGCGCACGGGGTAGGGGGCGGAGAAGTGCTCCTCGTAGACGGCGTTGAACTCGGGGAAGTCCGCCCTGAGGTTCTCCAGGTGGACGGTCGCCTTGACGACGTCGTCCAGGGTCAGGCCCTGCTCGGCGAGCACGGCGGACACGTTGGCCAGCACCTGGGCGGTCTGCTCGCCCACGGTCGGCGCCACCTGGCCGGTCTCGGGGTCCTGGGGGCCGAAGCCCGCCGTGTACAGGAACCCGCCCGCGACGACTCCCTGGCTGTACGCGCCGGCGGGGGCGGGGGCCTTGTCGGTACGGATCGCCTTCTTGGACATCGGGGAACTCCTCTGGTCGGGTGTCACGTGCGCATGCGCGCGCCGGTGCTCGTACAGAATCGCAGCCGGCCGGAAGCACATTTATTGGCAACAAAGTTACCAATTATCCTCGGGGCAGCGTATCTTGGGTCACACCGACCACCGCCCGGCGGCACGCCGGGACAGGCGGACCGGGGCCCCGAACGGAGGAACAGTGCAGCCTGAGACGGTACTCACCGGCGGACGGGTCATCGACGGTACCGGGGGGCCGTCCCGGAGTGCGGACCTCGTGCTGCGCGGAGGGCGCATCAGCGAGGTGGTCCGGCCGGGAGGCGCCCGCGGCGCCGGGAACACGGTGGACGTGACCGGGCTCGCCGTCGCCCCGGGGTTCATCGACATGCACTCCCACTCGGACCTGGCCGTCCTCGCCGACCCCGCGCACGAGGCCAAGACCCTCCAGGGCGTCACCCTGGAGGTCCTCGGACAGGACGGCCTCGGCTACGCCCCCGTCACCGACGACACCGCCGGCGAGCTCCGCGCCCAGCTCGCCGGGTGGAACGGCACCCCCGACCTCGACCACTCCTGGCGCACCGTCGGCGAGTACCTCGACCGCGTCGACGCCGGGGCGCCCGTCAACGCCGCCTACCTCGTCCCCCAGGGCAACGTGCGCATGGCCGTGCTCGGCGGCGACGACCGCCCGCCCACCCCCGCCGAACTCGACCGCATGCGCGCGATCGTCGCCCAGGGCATGGCGGACGGCGCGCACGGCCTCTCCAGCGGGCTCACGTACACCCCCGGCATGTACGCCACCGACGACGAGATCGTCTCCCTGCTCGCCCCCGTCCGGGCGGCGGGCGGCTACTACTGCCCCCACCACCGCAACTACGGTTCGAGGGTCGTGGAGTCCTACCAGGAGTGCCTCGACGTCGCCCGCCGCGCGCACGTCGCCCTCCACCTCGCGCACTGCCACGTCAACTTCCCGCTGAACCGGGGCCGCGCCCCCGAGGTCCTCGACGCCATCGACGAGGCCACCGTCCGGCACGGGGTCGACGTCACCCTGGACAGCTACCCCTACCAGGCCAGCGCCACCTACCTCGGCGCCCCTCTGCCCAGCTGGGCGCAGACCGGCGGCACCGCCGCCACCCTGGACCGCCTGCGCGACCGGCCGACCCGCGCGCGCGTCCTGCGCGAGATCGAGGTGGAGGGCACCGACGGAAACCACGGCGTCCCCATGGACTGGGACGCCATCGTCATCACCGGCGTCGCCGAGCCCTCCCTGGCATGGGCCGTCGGCTCGTCCGTCGCCGACCTCGCGGCGAAGCGCGGCGAGCGCCCCGGCGACCTCTACATGGACCTGCTCGTCGCCGACGAGCTGCGGAGCGGCTGCCTGCTCCGGGTCGGCAACGAGGAGAACATCCGCACCATCATGCGCCACAGCGCCCACACCGCCGGGAGTGACGGCATTCTCGTCGGAGCCAAGCCGCACCCGCGCGGCTGGGGGACGTTCCCCCGGTACCTCGGCCACTACGCCCGCGAACTCGGGGTCCTCACCCTGGAGGAGTGCGTCCAGCACCTCACCTCGCGGCCCGCCCGCAGGCTCGGGCTCAGCGATCGGGGGGTCGTCCGGCCGGGCGCCGTCGCCGACCTGGTGGTGTTCGACCCCGACACCGTGGCCGCGCGCGCCACCTACGAGGAGCCCCGCCGGTCACCGGAGGGCATCCACCACGTCCTGGTGGCCGGGGAGTTCACGGTGAGGGACGGGCGCCGCACCGACCGCCTTCCGGGCAGGTCCGTGCGGAGGAACCGGAGCTGAGCGCGCACACTGGAGGGGTGCGGCCGGGCATGCCGCCGACCGGACGGCCGGCGACGCGGCCCACGGGACGGAAGGGGACTCGGTAGTGACGACGAGCGGGATCGACGCGGTCTGCGTCGGCGAGACCATGGCCGTGCTCACCTCGCCCGAGGCGCTCGCGGCCGGAACCCGGCTCCAGGTGGGCACCGGGGGCGCCGAGTCCAACGTGGCCGTCGCCCTGTCCCGGCTCGGGCACGCGTCGGCCTGGGTGAGCAGGGTCGGCGACGACCCCTTCGGCCGGATCGTCACCGACGCCGTGGCCAGGTGGGGCGTGGACGTGCGCGGCGTCGTCGTGGACCCCGAACGCCCCACCGGCCTGTACGTCAAGGACACCGCGCCCGGCGGGGCGGGGGTCCTCTACTACCGTGCGGGGTCGGCGGCGTCCGAGCTGTCGGCCGCCGACGCCGACCGGGTGTGGTCGCGGGGGGCGCGGATCGTGCACCTGTCCGGCATCACCCCGGCGCTGTCCGCCCGTGCGTCGGCCCTGGTCGAGCACCTGCTGGACCGGCGGACCGGCAACGGGGCGCTGCGCTCCTTCGACGTCAACCACCGGCCCGCGCTGTGGGCGCCGAGGGTCGCCGCGCCGGTGCTGCTCGACCTCGCCCGGCGCGCCGACGTGGTGTTCGTGGGGCGGGACGAGGCCGAGAGGCTGTGGGGCACGCCGACCGCCGAGGACGTCCGCGCCGTGCTGCCGGAGGTCCGGGTGCTGGTCGTCAAGGACGCGGAGCACGGCGCGACGTGCTTCGAGGGCGACGTGGAGGTGTTCGCCCCGTCCCCGGAGGTCGAGGTGGTGGAGGCGGTCGGCGCGGGCGACGCGTTCGCCGCGGGGTTCCTGTCGGGGATGCTCGACGGGCTCCCCGCCGAGCGGCGGCTGCGGCTCGGCCACGCGGTCGCGGGCGCGGTCCTGCGTTCGCCCGGGGACACGCTGGACGTGCTGCCCGACGGCGTCGCCGAGATCCGCGGGACGGGCGCCGGGGAGGCGGGGGAGTAGGGGCGTTCCCACGGCGTCCGGGCCTCACGCGGGTCCGGGGGCATCGGCGGGAACCGGCCCGTCGCGGTACGCCGACCGGAGGGCGGCCCCTGCCCGGTGCGCCGGCGGATACGCGACCGCCCGCCGGAGGACGCGTCCCGGCGTCGTGCCCGCGGTGCCGTCCCGTGCGGAGGAACCGGCCCGAGCCGTGCGCCCGGGCATGCGGCCCGCCCCCTCCGGCTGTGCGGCTCCCACCCGAGGGCTCCGCTCCGGCCTCACCGCCCCACCGTGCACCTATTGACTTTCGATAGGAAACGATCGATTATCGATGCATGCACAGGTACTTCACCCCCCTCCTCCGTGCCGCCATCGCCATGGCCGTCCTGGTCGGGCTCTTCGGTCAGTTCGTGGTCATCCCGGGGGTGGCGGCCGACGAGGTCGACCTCTTCCCGCCCTACGCGCCGCTCCAGGTGCCCTACGTGACGGCGGCGGTCCTCGGGGTCGCCTGCGTCCAGGTCGCCCTCATCGCGGTGTGGATGCTGCTGGCCATGGTCCGGCGCGACGCGATCTTCACCGAGAGGGCCTTTCTCTGGGTGGACGTCGTCATCGGGGCCACCGTCGTGGCGACGCTGATCACGGCCGGTGTCACCGCGCACCTGCTCGTGGCCGACATCCCGTCGCCGGACGACGGCATGGACATGCTCGCGGCGCTGGGGGCGTCGTTGGTGACCACCTGCGTGGGCGCGTTCTTCGCGATGCTGCTCGTCCTCATGCGCGGTCTCCTGCGCAAGGCGACCGACCTGCAGACCGAGATCTCCGAGGTGGTCTGATGGCGATCATCGTCGACCTGGACCTCCTGCTCGTCCGGCGCGACATGTCGGTCGGGGAGTTCGCCGAGGCCGTCGGGATCACACCCGCCAACATCGCCGTCCTCAAGAACGGCCGCGCCAAGGCGGTGCGCTTCACCACCCTCGACGCGATCTGCCGCACGTTGGACTGCCAGCCCGGCGACGTCCTGCACTGGGTGCCCGACGACGAGGTGCCCGACGACGAGGGGCCGGACGCCGACCAGGGGTAGCCGGTCCTCCTCCGCCCCGGGCACCCGCCCCGACGGGTCTGCACGGGGGCCCGCACGGGGGCGTGCACGGGGCCCGGCCTCCGTGGGCGGGCCGCCGTGCGACGGGCTCGGTGCGGACTCAGCCGATGACGATCGCCCCGGCCAGGACCGGGTCGCCGAAACTCACCGTGCCGTGCCCCGAGGCCAGGGCGCGGCTGCCCTGGCAGCTCGTGCCCGAGAAGAGCGCGAACTTGACCTTGGCCTCCGTCGAGATCTCGGTGACGCCGCCCTGCCCGGTCTTGAGGGCGCGGCAGCCGCCGTTCTCCACGGTCTGCTGGTAGCCGGACTCGAAGGTGACCCGCACGGGGGACGCCTGGTCCTCTCTGCTCGACAGCCCGGCGATCGCTCCGGCGATGGTGGCGGACATGGTGGCGAGGTTCGCAGGGCGGATCGGCACGGGACTCCCCTTTTCGACCGGGTTCGCTCGGGCACGACGGCGCCTGGCGAGTGCGGAGGTGGTTACTCTGTGTCATTTAGCTACAGGGTCCCGCGAAAGGTGAGGAGCCCCGGCGGAGTGTCGGAGGATTTCTCCGTGCCGCAACGGGCGTTGTCGGACCGAAACACCACGGATAGGATGCGTGTCGACCCGCCAGCACGGAGAGAGCCAGGGAGGAGAGCGGCATGGGACTCCTTCTCGCGCTCTTCGAGTTCCTCATGCTGGGCTTCGTACCCTCCGAGCTCCTGCCCGCGCCCGGGTCCCTGGCACTGCTGGTCGCCGCCGTCGGCGCGGCCATCGCCCTTCTCGTCCTCCACGGCGCCGCCCTGTGGCCCGTCGGTGACACCGCCACGGGCGCCGCGCACGCGATGCGCCGCAGGTCGGCGCGCCTGCCCGTGCTCACGCTCCGAGACCCCGACGCGGCCGGGCGGCCCCGTCCGAGGGCTCCCGGGGCGGCCCTTCCGGCCGCTCGCTGACCGTCACGGCACACCCGTACGACGACCGTTCCACGCGTGTGCCCGCGCCCCTCGCGGGGGCGCGGTCCGAGCGGCCCGACGTCTGTCTCCCACTCCGGACGAAGGGCCGACCCACCTTGTACAGCCTCGGGCCGATCGCGGCCGCCATGACCCTGCTCTCGGCGATCCTCGCCACGTTCACGACCCTGCTCACGCCGCTCACCGGCGGCCTCGCCACCGGGCTCGCGGTGGTCGCACTGACCGTCGTCGTCCGACTCCTGCTCGTCCCGCTGGGGGTGATGCAGGTCCGCGCGGAGAAGACGCGGGCGCGTATCGCGCCGCGCCTGGCGGAGATCACCGCGAAGCACCGGAACAACCCCGAGAAGCTCGTCGCCGAGCAGCGCAGGGTGTACAGCGAGGAGGGCACCTCGCCGTTCGCGGGCTGTCTGCCCGCCCTCGCCCAGATGCCCGTGGTCGTCGCCCTCTACGGGGTGTTCATCGGGGCCGGGGGGACGGACGACCCGATGCTGGCGCACACGTTCGGCGGCGTCGAACTGAGCGCGACCATGACGGCGAGTGCCGACGGTTTCCTGGTGGCCCCGGTGTTCGCGGCGCTGATCGGCCTGATCGCGCTCGTGGCGTGGGCGAACCGCCGCTACCTGATGCTCCCCGTGATGCGCGCGAACGCGGCGGCCAATCCCGGCATGCCGCAGATGGCCGGTCCGCTGACCTACATGCAGTACATGACCGTCGTGATCGCCGCGTTCGTGCCGCTCGCCGCGGTCCTCTACCTGCTGACCTCCACGGCGTGGGCGCTGGGCGAGCGCCTTCTGCTGCGCCGCCTGCTCCCGGACTGACCGTCCGCCCGCGCGCCCCGTGGGCCGTGCTCCGCATCGGGGCGGCTCAGAACTCGACCGTGACGCAGGCGAGGCGGTCCCCGGCGGTGCCCGCCTCGCCGTGCCCCGTCATGGTGTGCTGCTCGTGCAGCACCAGGGACCGGGCCTCGCCCTCGCGGAACTCCCAGTCGACGGTGGCCGAGGACTGGGCGTTGCCGCTCCCGTCCGTGGTGAAGTCGAGCCAGACCTCGTTCTCGGGGTTGGCGTACGCGGGGTCGGACGAGGGCTCGTCCGCGGTCGCGGCCGGGTCGGGGTCGTTCTGGTAGTGGGGGCCCGCGTCCTCCGGCCTCTCCCCGCAGGGCTGGGTGTGCACGTGGGCGCCGAAATCGCGGTCGGCCTCCAGGCTGGTCCCGGTGAACTGCACGTACGTCTCCCCGTCCTGGACGCGGACCTGCACGTCGGACGTCGCCCCCTCGGGCACGGCGGTCTCGTCGTAGGTGACGGCCCCCACGCCCTCGGCCGGCAGCATGAAGATGGACGCGGTCACGCTGGGGGAGGCGGTCGGCTGGGAGACGGGCGGGGCCGAGGACGCCGAACCGTCGCTGGTCTCCTGATCGGACTGCGCACACCCGGTGGCGAGGAACGCGGTCAGGGCCAGGCCGACGGTGAGCGGTGACGTGCGCATGACGGAACTCCCGGTGTGTTCTCGACGGTCGTCCGCAACATTACCCAAGGTGACAAGCGGATAACTGGATGTACGGAACGCTGTACGTCGGTGAGGGGAAGGCCGTCCTGAGTGTGAAGGGCCTCGGGGGAGGGGCCGTGCGCAACAGGTCGGGACGCCTTCCGGCCTCCTCGACAGTGGGGATCGTACCGCCGGTACACCGCCGACAGGCCGTCAACGCCTCGTGCAGTGTGCGTGTTCGTGCGGTCCGACGCCCGATCCCGGCGGAAAGCGGAGGCATCGCGCAGGCCCGTGGGCGTCCGGACCCTCGTCCGACCTGTGCGGCGGCCGCGAGCGCGCCCGCGGCCGGGGCCCGCTCCGCCCCGGGCGGACGGGTTGAGGCCGTCGTCACATCGGGAGTCGGTCCCGGCGGACCCGGGTCCCTCCGCCCTTCCTGGGGGGCCGGGTGCCGGGAGGGCGTGCCCGTCTCGGGATGGGACACTGGTCTGCGACCACGACCCCTGCCGAACAGGCGACATGCGAACGATCAGACGCGGCGGCGAGCACGAGCTGGAGATCAAGAGGTCCAGGTTCGTCTGCGCCCTGGCCCGGGTGGACGGCGAGGACGCCGCCCGCGCCTTCATCGCCGAGCGGCGCAAGGAGCACTGGAACGCCTCCCACAACTGCACCGCGTACGTGCTCGGGGACGACGGCGGCGTCCAGCGGTCCAGCGACGACGGCGAACCCGCGGGAACCGCGGGCGTGCCCATGCTGGAGGTGCTCCGTCACCGGAGGCTCACCGACACCGTCGCCGTGGTCACCCGCTACTTCGGCGGGACCAAGCTCGGCGCCGGGGGGCTGATCCGCGCCTACGGCAACGCCGTCTCCGCCGCCGTGGACGAGGTGGGTGTCCTGGAACGGCGGCGCCTCCTCGTCGTGGACGTGTTCGCCGACTACGTGCTCGGCGGACGGCTGGAGAGCGACCTGCGCGACTCGTCGCTGACCGTGCGCGGTGTCGCCTACGAGGACCGGGTCCGCATCGAGGTCGCACTTCCCGAGGCGGACCTGGACGACTTCGGTCTCCGCCTGGCCGAGCTCACCGGAGGAAGGGCGGAGTTCGAGGTGAGGGGCGTCACCATCGTCGAGGTCGCGCCCTGATCCCACCGGCCGCCACGTTCACGTGGCTGTAACGGTGGCGGTCCACGTGTATCCGGGGACCACGGCGCGGCTTAGGATTTGCCGTAAACGTCATCGTTCGTGGGGAGAAAACGTCCATGCGCAGCTCACGGGTGCCCCAGGCCCTCACCTGTGGCCTCGCGGCGCTGCTGGTCGCCGGGTGCACCGGCGATCCGGAGCCTCCCGCGCCCCCTCCGGAGACGGAGCCCGCCCCGGTCCCGACCGCGTTCGGGGGCGAGGCGCCGCCCGGTGTCGAAGGCGAGGTCCTGCGGTACCTCCACGGTGACTCCGCCGACACCCACGACATCCTCGACGACCCCCTCGGCGTGCGGATCAGCCCGGTCGGCGACGCCTTCCTCGTCAGCTCCGGCGGCGAGGACCGCCACCTGCTGCACGACGCGGCGACCGGCGACACCCTCTGGGAGGGCGAGGCGCGCTTCCGCGGCTTCGACGCCGGCCTCGACGGCGCCCGGGTCCTGTCGATGGCGGACGCCGACGGCGCCCCGTTCGTCCTGGACTCCCGCGGCGAGCCGGTGTGGGAGCCCGAGGAGGAGGGCGACGCCTACCTCGACGGGCTGGCGGTGCGCCGTCCCGGCGGATGGAGCGCGGAGGAGCCCCACGGGGAGTTCACGCTGCTCGACGCCGACGGCGGGGAGCTGTGGTCCTACGACTTCGCCGAGCCCGAGGAGGCCGGCGGGTCCGAGGACCCCGACGACCCCTCCGGGGACGGCGACGACGCGGACTCCGACGCCGGGGAGCCCGCGCTGGGCGTGCCCGTGGCGGCCCGGGGCGACCTGGTCCTGCTCGCGTCCGGCGGCCCCTCCCTGCACGCGCGCTCCGTCGCGGACGACACCGCGGGCGACGAGCTGTGGACGGTCGACGGCGAGGACGGGGAACTGGGCCTGGACACCTCGGGTCTCGTCCTCCCGCCCCAGGTGCTGGGCTTCTACCCGCTGCCCTCCGCGGAGGAGGACGGCGAGGGGGAGGGGGGCGACGCCACGGACGGTGGGACGGACGGGGACGACGCGACGGACGAGGACGCCGGCGGCGGCGACGGGGCTGACGACGCGGTCATGCTGCTGCGCTGGGCCCAGCCCGAGGCGCCCTCCACGCTCTCCGCCCACGACCCCGTGACCGGCGACCTGCTGTGGACCCTGGAGGAACCGGGCACCAACCCGTCCGCAGGCGCGTTCGACCCCGCCGGAACCGTCGGCAACCTGTACGACACCGCCACCGGCACCCTCCTGCTGCCCCAGGCGAGCGGGGAGGCCACCACGGTCGCCGTCGACCTCACCGAGGGAGAGGTGCTCTGGGGACTGGAGCAGGAGGACGGGTCGATCTCCCCCGCCTTCGCGTTCGACGGACTCGTCTACGGCGACTCGCGCGGCAACACCGGGACGGACGAACAGCTGGTGCTCGACGCCGTCACCATGGACGTGGTCGGCGACGACCTGTCGGCGTACGTGGAGGGGATCACCGAGGGCGGGTACGCCATGCTCGTCCACGACCGGCAGCGCTTCGTGTACGGTCCGCCGCCGGAGGACGCGTCGGAGGACGACCCCTCCGCGACGCCGACGGACGGCCCCGAGGGGGAGCCGGGCGCCGACCCGTCCGAGTCCCCCGGCGACGGGGGCTGACCGGGCGGGGTCGTGTTCCCCCCGCCTCTTCCCCCGCGTCGGCCGGGCTTCCGCGCACCGCACCCGCGCGCCCGTGGAGCACAGCCGGGCCGGGCGTCGCGGGAGATCGCCCGCACGGCCGTTCACCGGCCCGAAAGCCTTCCGGGGCCGCCCCCGGGGCCGCGCGTCCGGAAGGGGACTCCGATCCCGGTGACCGTACAAACCACCACAAAACAACATTGACTGGGCTATCAGTGCCCTGGTAGACATTCTGTGCCTTCCTCCTCTCCCGGCCCCTGATCCGCGCCGAATCCCCCGTCGACTCACGTCCGGCGTCCGCCGACCGACGGGATGGTGAGCCACTCGCAAACGGGAGCCAAGCATGGTGGACCCCTCCTCCGATTCCGCGGCACGAGCGCCGTCGGCTCCTCGACCCGCCCCCCTGCGGCGCTGGGCGCGGGCGGTCGGTGAGCGCACCCGCTCCCACGCCTCGGGCATCACCGTCTCGCTCCTCGCGGCGGCCGTCGTCAGCTCCGTCCTCGGGACCGGGGCCGTCGGGCGCGCCGACGAGATGTCCGACGGCACCGTCTGGCTGTGGACCAGCCCCGTGGGCGAGGCCGTCCGGGTCAACGGGAACAACGCCGCGGTCGACCTCGTGGCCTCCCTGCCCGAAGCCGCCGGCGTGGACGTCCAGGTCGTCCAGAACGACGAGTACCTGCTGCTCTACGACCCCGCCACCGGCAAGGTGACCTCGGTCGACCTCCGACGCATGGGGTTCTCCGGTGTGCTGGAGCTCGGGGGCGGCGGCGACTTCGGCCTCGTCCTGGGGGAGGACACCGCGGCGGTGATCGACCGCGCCACGGGTGAGATCAAGGCGGTCGACCCCGCCACCCTCCAACCCACCGGGGCCACGCTCAACGTCCCGGCGCCCCTGACCGGCGGCGCGTTCGACGAGTCCGACACCCTCTGGCTCGGCGTGCCCACGCAGGGCACGGCCGTCGGGGTGCGGATCCAGGACGAGGACGCCGCCATCACGGAGACACTGGCCGTGGCGGAGCCCGGAGCCGACATCGCCATGACGGTCCTGGACGACGGCGCCCTCGTGACCGACCCCGAGGGCGACCGCGTGGTGGCCGTGCGCGCGGACGGGGACCCCGTGGTAACCGACGCGCCCGTGGAGCTGGAGGGCGCCCGGATGCCCACCCGCACCCACGGCGACGTCGTCGCCGTGACGCTCCCCGAGTCCGGTGAGGTCCTCACCGTCACCGACCCGGCCGGATCCGCCGACATCGGGCACTTCGACGTGGGCGAGGGCGGGGGTACGGCGACCGCCTACGAGGGCCGTGTCTACGTGCCGTTCCCCGACGAGGGGCGGGTCCGCGTCTTCGACGCGCAGGGCGCCGAGCTCAACCCCGTCTCCCTGCCCGGGGCCGAGGGCCCCCTGGAGCTGGAGGTACGGGAGGGACGCCTGTACATCAACTCCCCCCACACCGGCGTGGCCGCGATCATCGACCCGGACGGCAAGGCCACCGTCGTCGACAAGGCCGACCCGCCTCCCGGTCCCGGTGACGCGGACGGCGGCGCTCCCGCGCCCCAGCCGCTGCCCGGCGGGAACGTCGAGGAGCAGCCGGAGACCGAGGGCGCCGTTCCCGACCCGGGCGCCGAGGCCCCGGAGCCCGGGGCCGACGCGGGCCCGCCCGAGGAGCCGGCCGCGCCCGCCTCGGACCCCACCCCCGCGGGGGCGGGCGAGCAGGACGACGAACCCGACGCGGGCGAGGCGCCCGGCGCCCCCACGCCCGTCTCCGTCACCGCCGGGGACGGCTCCGCGTTCCTGAGCTGGCCCGAGGCCTACTCCCCGGACGCGCCCGTGGACGAGTACCAGGTCACCTGGGAGGGCGGCAGGGTCACCGTCGGCGGCGACGAGCTGGACACCGAGGTCACCGGCCTCACCAACGGCTCCACCTACCGGTTCATGGTCCGCGCGGTGAACTCCCACGGCACCGGCCCGGCCGCGCAGACCGCCGAGATCGTGCCCGGCCCGCAGGCCCCGGACGCCCCCGCCGAGGTGACGGCGACGGCGTCGGGCAGCGGCACGGCCACCGTCTCCTGGAGCGCGGTCGAGGGCGCCAACGACTACCTGGTCGCCACCAGGGCCCACTCCGGCGACAACCCCAGCGACCGCACGTCGGGGCAGACGTCCGTGGACGTCGCGGGCCTGTCGCCCGGCGCGACCTACACCTTCACCGTCACCGCCCGCACGGAGGGCATGGTGAGCGGTGAGTCCACCGACAGCGCCCCGCTCACGATGCCCGAGGTGCAGCTGGCCGCCCCGTCGAGCGTCTCGCACGCGGTCTCCGGTGAGAACGTGACCGTGACCTGGGCCCAGGTCGAGGGCGCGGCGGAGTACACGATCACGCCGCGCGGCGACGGGGGGCTCGGCGCCGTGACGGTGACCGGTTCCTCCGCCGGGGGCGGGCAGCTCTCCCACACCATCGCGCGCGGGGCGACGGGGCGCTGCTACTCCTTCACCGTGGTCGCCGTGGGAGCGGACGGGACCGCCGCCGATTCCAGTACCAGCAGCCAGTCCAGGTGCGAACAGGAGTTCAGATGAGCCTCCGCCGGAAGCGGGCCCGCGGGACCTGGGCGGGCGCGGCGGTCGTGGCCGCCGCGGTCCTGGTGATGTCCTCGGCCACCGCCGCCCAGGGCGCCGAACCCAGGGCGCTGTGCAACGCGGCCGTCCCTGACGGCGCGCTGAAGTACACCCAGGACGCTGAGGGATGGCCCAAGCCGCTCCCGAACGGGCAGGGCAGCGTCTATCTCTACTACGAGGGCCAGACCGGCTACAACTGCGCCGTGACCGTCAGCAACGCCGGCTACGCGGACGTCGGCATCCGCCGCACGGACGGCGCGGGCGCCCCGAGGTGGAGCAACGGCTCCGGGACCTCCGGAGCCGTCTTCATCCAGGCCAAGGACGCCTGCATCGACGTGTCGGGGGCGGCCGGCGACCGGTCGGCCGCCTGGTTCGGCACCAACTGCGGAGCCTGACCGGGCCCCGCCCGGGGCCGCCGGACGGCACACCCGCCCCGGGCGGTCCCGTCACCCCGTGCCGCGCTCCGTGCACGCCTCCTCGGAGGGCGCGACCTCGTCCGCGCTCAGGACGGCGATGACGACGAAGCAGTAATCCCCTGCGGCGTCGAGCCCGGTCACCCGCGCCTCCGCGGTGCCGGGCTCCACCTCGGTGAGCGCGGCGTAGGCGTCGCCCGCCGGGCCGCCCACCACGTGGTGCGGTGTGCCCTCCCCGGCGTTGTCCGTCCACGTGAGGACCACCGTGTCCCCGGAGTCCTCCATCCCGACACCCGTGGGGGCCGCCTCCCGGGAGATGGCGGCGTGCGGGGCCGAGGAGGGGTCGGCCGGGTCGGGAACGGCGCCGCCCGGGTCCTCCGCGGGCTCCACGAGTCCGACCGACGCCAGGAGCGCGGCGACCGGGCCCGGGTACACGAAGGCCACCAGACCCAGGGCGATGACGACGATCGCCGTCGCGGACACGACCACCTGCACGAGGCGGAGCCGCCGCGACCGCAGTTCCTCGGCGTCGCGGGCCCCCGGCGCCGGCGCGAGCCCGCCGCCGGGGACCGGCCCGCCGGAGACGGGCCGGTGCGGGGCGTGATCGGCGGAGCCGGGCCGGTGAGGCGCCTGCGCGGCGGGGGCCGCGTACGGCGTGCCCGCCCCGAACACCGGAGCGGGCGGTGGCGTGGGATCGGCCAGGGGCGGTTCCCACTCCACCAGCCCCCGCCAGGGGTCCGGGTCGCCGTGGCCGGGAGCCGGGGCGGGCGCGGTGCGCGGAGCCGTTCCGGGCTCCGTTCCGGGGGAGTACGGGGCGGCGGAAGCCACGGAGCCGGGATGCGGGTCTCCGGGGCGCGGGGACGGGGTGTGCTCCCGGGCCGCCGGAGCCGCACCGTTCTCCCGGAGGGCGTCCGGTGACCCGGGCGCGTGCACCGGCGGAACCGGGTCAGGACCGGGCGCCTCCTGCGTCCGGGCTTCCGCCGACGCAGCCCCCGAGGTCCGATCCGGGCCGGGCGCCTCCCGCGCCGTCGGGGGAGTGTGCGCCGACCGGACACCGGTCCCCGTGGACGCCCCGCGGGCGTCCGCTGCCAGAGCCGCGGCGAAGCCCTCCGCGTCGGCGAAGCGGTTCCCCGGATCCCCGTCGAGCGCCCGCGCGAGCGCCGCGACCAGAGGTGCGGGCAGGTCGGGACGCGGCGGCCCCGGCGGACCGCCGCCGAGCACGCGCTCCCGGTAGCCGAAGGGGTCGGCTGAGGCCTCCGCCCCGTCACCGAACGGGGGACGCCCCGCCAGCAGTTCCCACAGGGTGGCGGCCAGACGGTAGACGTCGGAGGCGGCGGTCGGCGGTTCGCCCCGGACCGCCTCCGGCGGGGCGTGGAGCAGCGCGCCGGTACGCGGTCCGATCGGCGGCGGGAGCGCACCCCCGGGCAGCACCGAGCCCGTACCCGCGAGGACCGCGCCCTCCTTCCCCGCCAGCACGTGGGACGGCTCCACGGCGTGGTGGAGCAGGCCGAGCGCGTGCACGCCCGCCAGCGCGCCGGCCACGTCCAGGCCCACGCGTACGACCTCCTCCACCGGCAGCGGGTGGTGCTCCCCCAGGATCCGCCCGTAGTCCCCGCCCCCGTGGTGCTCCATGGCCACGAACGGACGCCCTGAGGTGGTCGCACCGTGGCCGACGACCCGCACCACCCCCGGCACGCCGGACACCCGGCGCAGGCGCTCGGACTCGGCGTCGCCGTCCGGGCCGCGCAGGACCCTGACGGCGACCGGGTCGCCGCCCGTGTCCGGGACGGCCCGGTAGACCGTCGAGGCGGCGCCGCGGTGCAGCACCTCCAGGGAGTGGAACCCCGGGACGAGGCTGCCGCCGCCGGACCCCGTGCTACTCATGGAACGCCCCTTCCCCGCCGTGCGGCGGGCGACGATCGGAGGCGGGCGTCACGGCGCCCGCCAGAACAGGGGACGGGGATCGAACCACCAGGCCAGCCTTCTGCCGCGGCCGGGTGTGCGCCGCAGCGCGCGGCACTGGCGGCGGACCCCGTCGGTGATGTGCGCGGCCTCCGTGTCGGAGATCCCGGCGCCCGGGGCGAAACCGACCCGGTTGACCGCCCCGCCGAGGCGCCGCAGGTCGACCCGCGCCCACTCCCGCCCCTCCTCGGGGAGGAGGTCCTGGACGAGCGCCACGGTGTCGCCGACCGTGTGACCCGGCTGCGGCGCGCTCGCGCACTGGCGCAGGTGGTCGCGCAGTTCCCGCCACGCGCCCAGCACGCGCCGCTCGGGGACGCCGGGCCTCAGCCGCCACCGGCTCCGCGCCAGCCGCAGTGTCGGCACAGCGCCCACGGCGGCGAGCAGCACGCCACCCGCGGTCAGGAAGGGCCACAGCGGCGTCGACTCGCGTTCCCTCCCCGGCGGGGAGCCGGGGTCGGCGTCGTCCTCCAGGCTGTGCGCGTCGTTCGCCTCCTCGGGGGTCTGCGCCTCGGCGGCGCCGGAGGAGGACTCCTCGTCCTCGTCCTGTCCCTCCTCCCCGGGGGTGACGGAGAACGGCACCCACCCGACGCCGTTGAAGTACACCTCGCCCCACGCCAGCGCGTCGCCGGTCCGCACCGTGCGCACGCCGTCCCCCTCGTCGGAGCCGGAGCCGAACCCCACGACGACGCGGCTGGGCAGCCCCGCCGCGCGGGCGAGCATGGCGAAGGCGCTCGCGAACTGCTCGGAGGTCCCTCCGCCGCCCTCCTGCCCCGGAGGGGCCAGCATGCCCGCCACGTTCGCGTAGCCGTGCCCGCCGGGGGTCTCCGCGGAGAAGTAGTGGGACTCCCGCAGGTACTCCGAGAGGAGGACGGCGCGCTCGTACGGCGACCCCTGCCCGGCCACGGCGGCAGCCACGTCGTTCAGGACCGGCGGCGCCCCCGGAGGCAGTTCGCGGTAGCGGTCGAAGACCGAGTCGGCCGGAACGGACGCGCCCGCGAGCTCGGCCGCCCTCCAGTCCGCCACGTCCCCGGTGACCTCGTAGTGCGCCCCCGCGATGTCCCCGTCCGCGCTCACCACGGTCCCCGAGACCGCGTCGTAGCCCAGGGGCTGGAGCCCGACCCGCCGCGGGACCCCGACGACCGGAGCCCAGCCGCCCGGCAGGTCGTCGCCGACGGAGATCTCCGCCCGGACGCCGGTGGCGTGCGGCGGTGGCGGCACGGGGTCGGGAAGCACCTCCCCGGCGGCGCGGTAGCCGCCCTCGGGCAGCCAGGTGGTCCCGGTGAACTCCGCGAGGGCGACCCACCGCAGGTCGACCGGTTCCTCGGACCGGACCGTGAGCAGCGGACCGTCCGGCTCGGCGGCCCAGGCCGAGAGGTAGCCGAGCGGGTTGAGGGCGGCCTCCGGCGCGAGGGGAGGCCGCACGGCCTCGCGGGGATCGCCCGGAGCCGCCTCCCAGGAGGCGAGCAGGACGGGACCGCCGAACACCGTGGCGGTGGCCGCCAGCGCCGCCGCGAGCGCGGTCACCAGGACCCGTCCGACCCGCCCGAGCGGGTGCGCGTCCGGGGTGTCGACCTCGACCCGCAGGTCCTCCGACCCGGCGCGCGCGTTCGCGGCCGACCGGTCGTCGGAGGAGGCGGCCATGAGCAGGATCGCGGCGACCGCGACCAGGCCGATGGAGGGGAACCCCGGCGGGGCGACCGGGCCGTTCAGGACGACGGCGCCGACGAGCGCCAGGAGGCCGGGGAGGACGGCCAGCGCCGGCCGGCTCCCCTGCCAGAGCAGCACCGAGGCGACACCGGTGATCCAGGTGGCCAGGAGCGGCAGCGTCAGGGTGTCCACGTTCAGGGGGGTGGGCGCCGCGCTGGTCAGGATGCGCGCCCCGGAGTGGAGGAGGGCCTCCGCCGTCCCCCCCAGCACACCCGTCCCCTGACCGGGCAGCCGGACCGCGCACACCACCACGCCCGCCAGGGGCAGGGGCAGCCCGACGAGGATCCCGGCGAGCGGCGACAGGCGGGCCCGCGCCGCCAGGGTCACGACGACGGAGAGCAGGGCGCAGAGCGGCAGCACCGCGTAGACCGGCCCAGGTACGGCGTAGCCGGGCGCGAGGGCCACGCCCCCCGCCGCGGCGGCCATGACGAGTCCGACGGGGGCCAGGACGGCGCGGAGCGGTGTGCCGGGCCCCCTCCCGTGGGCGGGCGCGGTCTCCGGGGGGCGCGGCGGGGTCAGCGTGACCATGGCGTCTCGTTCCAGCGTTCGACGAACCCCGCCGCGTCGCCTGCGGCGAGCAGGGTGACCGACGCGGGGGCGTTCGGCCGGTCCTCCGCGCCGACGGTCACCGCGATCAGGGCCGAGTAGTGGTGTCCGAGCTCGCCGAAGGACCGCAGGTCGGTGGTGGTGAGCGCACCGCTGATCAGGACGGCGGTGTCCCCGGCGGGTCGGGTCCGGGCCATGCGGAAGGCCCGTGCGAGGTCGGCGTCCGGGGTCGGCCGCGCCTCGGACAGGAGGTCGAGCAGCGGGGGCAGCCCTCCGCTGCTGTCGCGCCCCCGGCCGCTCACCAGGCTCGTCTCGCAGTGGAGCGACGCCTGCACACCGGTCGCCAGGACCGAGGCGGCCGCGCTCGCCACCTCGTCCAGGCGCTCCTCGCCCCCGGCGGTGGGCCGGTCGTCGACGATGACGTGGAGGCGAGGCTGCGAGGTGTCGATGTACTCGCGGACGACGAGCCTGTCCAACCGTGCGGAGCTGCGCCAGTGGACCAGCCGCAGGTCGTCGCCGGGCACGTAGTCCCGCAGCGAGTGGAAGGTCTGCGCACCCGCCGGGGCGCCGTCGGCCGTGCCCTCCGGGTCGGCCACCCGGCCGACCGGGACGGTGCGCAGCCGCTCCCAGCGCGGATGGACCCACACCTGGTCGGTGCCGCCGCACTCCCGGTACACCGCGGCGAGCCCCAGCGGGTCCGCGCGCCCGGCCCGGAGGGGGCCGAGGGTGACCACCCCGCGCCGGGTCGCCCGGACGCGGTACTCGGTCCCGCCCTCGGCGCGCGCTCCCAGCGACGGCAGCCGGACCGGCCGCTCGCCCCCGTGGCCGCGCACGGGTTCGACCACGCGGACGGAGCGCCGGCCCGGGTTGCGCGTCTCCACGCGGACGCGCAGGGCGGAGCCCGGCGAGGTGCGGGGGGAGGGGAGCGAACGCCGGACCGACACGGCGGCGGGACGCCCCACCACGAGCGAGGCCACGGCGACGGCGGTCACGGCCACGCCGCCGAGAAGCGCCAGCTCCTGGTACTGGGACACCACGCCCACCGCGAGGAGGACGAGGCCCGCCCCGACGACGAGCCATCCCCTGACGGTCGGCATCAGCGGCCCGCCGGGGCCCCGGACGCGCCCGGGGACGGCGCGGGGGTCTCGCGGAGGATCCCGTCCAGGACGTCGGCCCCGGTGCGGCCCCCGACCGAGGCCTCGGGGGACAGCACCAGGCGGTGGGCCCACACCGGCTGGGCCAGGAGCTTGACGTCCTCGGGCTCCACGAAGGGGCGGCCCGAGACGAGCGCGAGCATGCGGGCCGTCCTCGCCATGGCCACCGTCGACCTGGTCGACAGGCCCACGCTCAGCTCCCGGTGGTCGCGCGTGGCGTGGGCGACGCGGAGCACGTACTCGTAGATGGAGTCGTGGACGAACACCCGCCGTGCGTCGCCCCGCATGGTGGCCATCCGCTCGGCGTCGACGGTCGGCTTCAGGTCCTCGGGCGTGACCAGCCGGTCGCCCCGGATGATGGCGAGTTCGGACGCCGGATCGGCGTAGCCGAGGGTGAGGCGCACCAAGAACCGGTCCAGCTGGGCCTCGGGCAGCCGGTACGTCCCCGACATCTCCACGGGGTTCTGCGTCGCCACGACGAGGAACGGGGAGGGGACGCCGTGCTGGACGCCGTCCACGGTGACCGCCCGCTCCTCCATGACCTCCAGCAGGGCCGACTGGGTCTTGGGCGATGCCCGGTTGATCTCGTCGGCGATGACGACGTTGGCGAACACGGGGCCGGGGCGGAACTCGAACTCGCGGGTCCCCTGGTTGAAGATCGTGACGCCGCTGATGTCGGAGGGCAGGAGGTCCGGGGTGAACTGGATGCGACGCCAGTCGCCGTTCGCGCTCGCGGCGATGGCGCGGGCCAGGGTGGTCTTGCCCGTGCCGGGGACGTCCTCCAGCAGGATGTGGCCCTGGGTGAGCATCGCGACCAGCGCGAGCCGTACGACGTCGGACTTGCCCAGGACCGCGGCCTCGACGGAGGCGGCGATGCCGTCGAACTCGTCGGCGCGGATGACCGCGTCGTCGGAGGAGAGGGGGGCGTCCGAGGGGGGAGAGACGTGGGTGTTCATGGAGAGGGCGTCTTTCCGGGTGAAGTGCTGAGGGTGGAGCGCCGCCGCCGTTCCCGGCGGCGGAGGGGTGTGTCGTGGGAGCGCTCGGGGCAGGCGCTCACCGGCGTGGGGGCGGCGCGCTCGCGGCGAAGCCGCGCGAGTCGGCGCCGACGGGACGGACCGCTCCCGAGGGAGCGGTCCGGGGGGAGACGGGGTCAGGCGTGGAGCGGAGCGGCGCCTCTGCCCTTCCCCCGCAGCATCGGTCCGGACATACCGTAGCTCTGACCGGACCCCGCGGTCTCGAAGGCCCCCGCCAGGGCGGAGAGCAGGCCGGTGGCGCCGCCCACCGCGGCGCCGGCGGCTCCCAGGATGTCCGAGCCGGCGCTCATGGCCAGGCCGCCGAGAGCCCCGAGGCCCTTGAGCCCGGCCTTCGCGCCGAACTTGAGGGCGCCCAGGGAGAGGGCTCCGGCGCCCTTGGTCGCCCCCCAGGCGAGGCCCTTCCAGCCGCCCTTTCCGGCGAGCCAGGCCGCGCCCCGGCCGGCGACGGCACCGCCGAACCGCTGAATTCCCGCACGGAGCGCGGTGCCCCCGAGGGCAACGACGATAGGTGCGACCATGGTGGATCATCCTCCCGGGTTGGGTCTGGAGTACGGAGACGGGCGGTCACACCTGCGCGGTGCCCCCGCCGCCGGAGGAGTCGGGGGTGATCCGGACCGCTCCCACGAAGACGGTCTGGTAGTGGCTGCTCTCGATCGACACCTCGATGATGTGCTTGCCCGGAGCCGGAGCATGGATCATCTGCCCTCCACCGCTGTACATTCCGACATGGGAAGGGAACGGTGAACCTCCCGGATAGTGGAAGAAGACGAAGTCGCCCGGCTGTAGCACCGAGACGTCCAGGGCGTCGCCCTGAGCCTGGTCGAGTACCGTCTGCGCCGTCCCGTTGCCGTACCCGGGGCCCGGTTCGCCCAGGTTCCACTGGCTGTCCGTCACCCTGGGGACGGTGACCCCCATGGAGTTCCACGCGGCCAGGAGCAGGCCGGAGCAGTCGTAGCCGGACGGCCCCGTCCCACCCCAGATGTACGGCATCCCGATCTTGCTCCGCGCGAACTCCACCACGGTCCGGTGCTCCTCGCTGGCGTTTCCCAGGAACGCGGCCCGGGTCGCGTTGCCTCCCTGCTCTTCGCAGTCCTTCGCCCCGTCGGACACCATGGAGGCGGTCTGGATGTTCGCGGGGGGAGAGGTCGGGGCGATGTCGGAGTTGTTGTAGTACTCGATCACGTCCATGACCTGCGCGACGTACCAGCTCGCGTTGTTGTGGATGTAGAGCGTGCACTCCAGCGGGCTCACGTTCGGCCGGCTCGGACAGGCGGAGCCCGTCCCTTCCTTCCGGGCCTTCTCCGCGTAGTAGGCGAGCCGGAACGCCCCGGAGGTGATGTTGTCGTGCGGGTCCCAGACGTTGACCTGCCCGTCGTTGTTCCCATCGACGCCGAAGTAGGGGACGAGCGTCCCGGGATGCTTCGAATCCGGCCCCCTCCCCGGATTCGGATCGCCCAGTCTGTACGCGGGGCGCTCCGAGACGGCCTGGAGCGGTTCCCCGCCCCACGCGTTCGCCGCGGCGCCCATCCTGGCACCGGGTGACCGGTCGTCGCCCCGGCCGCGAAGGGGTTCGAGTACTCCGAACTGGACGATTCCGGCCGCGCCGTAGGGGTTGCGCTCCCCAGAGGTCAGACCGGAAGGCCAGGACGAGGTCCCGGGACCGTACTGGCCGTTCTGGGTCTCGATCGCGCCGACGGCGGCGACGACCTCCCACGGGATGTCATAGGTCTCGGCCGCGGTGCGGTGCATCCGAAGGATGTCCTCGGGGATGTCCACCCGTACGGTTTTCTCGCCAGAGGCCCCGCTCTCCCCGTGTGAGCTGATGGTGATCGTCGTGCCGGAGGACGAGGAGGACGCGGAAGCCTGGACGATGCCGGACGACGAGGGCGAGGAGTTGAACCCGCTCGCGGTGACGCCGCTGTCGGGGCCGCACATGGTGGCCGCGTACGCGATCCCCCCCATGACCGCGAGCGCTGTGGCCCCGCCCCCGACCCGCGCGGTCGCGCTACCACTGTCACCGGCGCGCCCGGGCTCGGACAGAAGGCGGTCGCGCACTCGCCGCAGGCCATCCCGCACGGTGAGGAGGACGTCGTTCGGGCTGCTCATACGCCTTCCCCGTCGTTTCCGAGGGACGCGTCCTGGAAGGCGTAGACGGCCCAGGCATCGTTCTCCAAGACCATGGTGACCGCGTAGGCGAGGGGCTCGTCGTCTCCCTCTTCGCCGGTATCGCTCAGGGTCCGCGCCTCCACCTCGAAGATGACCGCCGAGGTGCCGATGTTGCGAATCCCCGTGACGGACGCCGACGCGCTGGTCCGCTGTGCGTCCCTCGATGTCGCGCTGTTCGGCGCCGTGAGGATGAGGGCCTCCATGGTGCCGAAGAACTCCTCGGCCAGCATCGGGGAGAGGCGGGCGATGCGTTCTTCGCCGTTCTCCTCGGGGCGGACCTCGCTGTAGGCCGCGACGAAGGCCCGTGCGGTCTCCGCGCCGGCCTCCAGTTCGGCCTCCGAGTAGGGCATGAGCGCCATGACGTCGCCGACCCCCTCGCCCCCGCTCCCACCCGACTCGACGGACGCGTCCGGCGGGGGCGCGGCCTCCTCGTCGTCCGGGCCGGACAGCAGCTGCTGGGCCAGGACCACCAGGGCGACGACCAGGGCGGCGAGGATCCCGAACACGATCGTCTTCTCCCGCGAACCGCCGGTGAAGTCGCTCATGACGGACACGCTGTTCTGATCATGGGTACCCACTAGACGGGAGGGCGGACAGATTCACCCATGCGTACAGGGAGGGGACCGGAAGCGCAATGGGGCCGAGGAAACAAGCGTGTCACGAAGAGTGATATTCGGTAACGTTTCGGTTGACGACCTGCGGGTTCTGTTCCGGGAAAAGGCGTGGGGTCGGATGGTGGTCGTGCGCCGCAATGGCATTGATCAAGGCTTATCACGCAGGAGAGTGGAGTGGCTCTTTTGTGTTCGTGAAATCATCTCGGCCTCGTTCACTTTCCAGTGTTTCCAATCTCCGATCGGTCACGCAAAGTAGTGGTGATGAAAACGGTCACTTGATCGGATTCGTTCCTGTGCGGTATATATAGCCTGCTGTTCGGCCCCCGAACCCGGTTCGACGGCGCCACCGCATTCTCGCGTTCGCAGCGCGACACCCCCCACGGTGCGGAGAGGCCCGGGGCCTCCGGGGGCGGACGACCGCCCTCCGGACTCCCCCGGATCCCAGCCCTGCGCGGCACTCCACAGCCAGGCCGCGCGGGGAGCGCCCGACCCCGGCAGGGGGACGGCGCCTTCACGACACGGACGAGGGGACCCTTATGAGGAGGCGACAGACCGGCGGTGCGGACCAGGGCGAACCGGCGGGGCCGCCTCTGCCCGACTGGGCCAGGGAGATGGTCGTGCTCGGATGCCACGGCGGAGCGGGCACCACCACGCTGCGCGTACTGCTGAACACCCCCTGGGACCTCGGCGCCTACTCGTCCGACAGGGGCGGGATCGGCGCCTTCGGACGCCCCCTGGTCCTCGTCTCCCGGAACAGCGTCGCATCGACCGCGCGCGCCGCGGAGGTCATCAACGTCCTGGAGGGCGACGGCATCCGGCCCGCCGCGCTGGTGGTCGCGGCGGACGGCGCCGGCCCCGAGCCCGCGGAGTCCGCGGCCCGCCTGGGCCTGGTCCGCGACCGGGTCGGCCTCCTCGTCCGCTTCCCGTTCGTCCCGGCCCTGCGCTACGTGGACGCCGTCGAGGCGGACCGGGTGAAACTCCCCACGAGGGCGCGGCGGGCCCTGGACCAGATCAGGAACGCGTGCCACACGGCGGCGAGCGAGACCCTGACGCGGCAGGCCTCAGGGTAAGGAGAACTGGAAACGCATGGACGTTCTGAACGCCACCAACGACCTGGTCACCCACATGGCAGCCGTCCCGATGGACGGTACCTTCGGCTGGACCACCGACCCCGACCTGCCCGCCTTCGAGGACGGGCACGACCCCATCCAGCAGGTGCTCAACTGGGGTCAGGGCATCATCGTCGTCATCGGCATCATCGGCATCCTCTTCGCCGCCGGCAAGATGGCCATCGGCAAGTTCGGCCGCTCCGACCTCGCCGCCGACGGTGTCGGCGGACTGGTGTGGACGGTCATGGGCATCTCCCTGATGCTCGTCGCCGTCCCGATCATCCGGGCCGTCGCCAACGTCGCGGGCGGCTGACGGTGCCGCCGGAACTCCTGCCGGCCCTCGCGGACGCGGCGCACCTGGCCGCGGTCCTGCCCGCGGAGGTCACCTGGGACGTCCGGCCCCGGATGCCGGACTGGGGGGTCGGGGGGACACAGGACCCCGACGGGGACCCCGTCGGCCGGTTCCTCAACCTCGCCCAGGGCGTCGTCGTCGTGATCGGGGTCATCGGCATCCTGTACTCGGCGGCCAAGATGGCGATCGGCAAGCTGGGCCGCTCCGAGGTGGCCGCCGACGGTATCGGCGGAGTGGTGTGGACCGTGATGGGCGTCTCGCTGATGCTGGTCGCCATCCCCGTGGTCACCACACTCGTCGGATCGTGAACGGATCGTGAGAGGTCGGGGGGCGGAGCGCAATGGCGTACGAGCCGATCCACGTCGCTGACGCGGCGCGGACGCCGCTGGCGATGGCGCAGTTCCAGCAGTCCGGGAACGAGGTGCTGGGCTACGTCGCCTGGGGAGGGGCCGTCATCGGCGTCCTCGCGCTCATCATCATCGGCGGGCGCATGATCCACGCCAACTTCACCGGCGACCCCTGGATCGCCGCGCGCGGTATGGCCGAACTCCCCTGGGTGGTCCTCGGCGTCGTCCTGCTGATCGCGTCCGGATCCCTCGCCGGGATGCTGCTCCAGGGCTCGTACCACGAGACGGAGGACGACCTCGGGTCCCTCATCGCGGGGGTCGCGGCCGAGCAGAACGACGTCGAGCGGGAGAGCGCCGGTTGTGAGGGCGCGCTCCAGGACCCCGACTCCCGCGAGTTCGTCTGCCCCGACGACGACGGGTGGGAGCGCCTCTCGCACTCCGTTCCGCTGACCGGCCCCGACGACGAGCGGTGCACCCGCGACGGCAAGGCCGACTGCTACGACTACTGCTTCGTCTCCGGATTCCATGACGGGAACACCGCCTACACGCGTTCCCCCTGCACCCCGAGCGGGGACGACTTCGCGCTCCTGAAGGGCGACAACTGGATCTGGGCCGACTACCACTGCCCCAATCTTCCCTCGAATTTGTGGAACGAAAGCGGATCGTGCCCGGACAATCCGGTGGACCACTTCGACGACGTTCCCCGGGAGTACGCGCGCGCAGGGCGCGGTGAACCCGCGATGCACAAGTACTACATCTGCACCGAATTCCCGGAGTGGGCGAACGGAAACAAGCGCGAGGACCAAGTCGGGAACGGTTACTGCGACGTCGGATAAAACAGGTTTCCGTCAAAGGAGAACGGTCGGATGATGAACCGGGGAGGTGGATAGATGGAGAACGACGCGACGGCGAGCTGGATCACGGAGAGCCTTCAGGGCATCATCGAGCGGATGTTCGGCCTGCTCATCTCCAGCGGCAGCGGGGCGCCCCTCCAACGGGAGTACGGCAGCAACCAGCTCGTCGTCGACCAGGGCGTGCTGCAGCTCCAGAACGTCTTCAACCCGCTGATCCTCTTCCTCGCGACCCTGGGCATCCTGGTGGCGGCCATCCGCCTGCTCTGGACACGCAGGCTCGATCCCATGATGGACCTGGTCCGGGGCCTGCTGACGGTCATCATCACCACGTTCGCCGGGCTCTTCTTCGTCTACGTCCTGGCGGGCTTCAGCGGCGGCCTCACCCAGATGATCCTGGACACCGGGACGTATTCGGCCCCCTACGAGAACGGCAACGGGTCGCGGCAGGTCAGCTTCCTCGTCGCGGCACAGGAGGTCTACCCGAGCATCATGCGGGTGGGCGCCGACGAGAACGACCTGGGCTTCGCGGAGGACTCCGCGCGCGAGGCGGTCACCTATCTGATCAGCCTCGCGGTGATCCTCGGGCTCATCGCGCAGATGATCGTCCTGGCGATGCTCAAGTCGATCGTCTACCTGCTCGCGTGCCTCCTGCCGCTGGCCGCGGCGAGTTCGCTGGTCCCCGGGCTGAAGATCTTCCCGAAGGTCATCGGCTGGCTCTTCGCCTGCCTCCTGTACAAGCCCTTCCTGTTGTTGATCTACCTGTCCGGCCTCGTCCTCATCGCGACCACCGACACCAGTGACGAGGAGGGCCTGTCCAGGTACCTCCTGGGAGCGGCGATCATGCTCATGGCCACCGGCGCCCTCCCCGTCCTGATGAAGCTCATGAGCTCGGGCAGCGTCTGGATGATGGCCCTCGCCGCGGGCGGCGTCAGCTCCCTGGGAGGGGGCGGCGGAGGAGGCGGCGGAGGTGGTGGAGGCGGGAACGGCAGCGGTGCCGACGCGTCCCCCTCGTCCGCGGCAGGTTCCCCACCCGCGAGCGGCTCCTCGTCCGCCAACGGCGGGGCACAGGCCGCCGCGGCCGGAGCCAACGAGCGCGCCGCCGGAGTGGCGCGCAACCTCGACGAGGGCGGTGGAGGACAGCCCGCCGGGGACGGGGCCTCCGCGGTGGCGGCGAGCGCGGCCGGCACGGGCGCCGTCGAGACCGGCACCATGGGCACACAGGGCGGACCCACCTCCGGTGGCGGCGGCCCCCTGGGCGGTGCGGACGGGACCGGGAGCGTGGACGGCGCGATGGGCGGAGGCCCGGAGGGCGGTGCGCAGGACGGCGCCGCGACGGCCGCCGCCGGCGCGACGGAGTCGGTCAGCTCGACGTCGGTCAGCGGTTCGGAACAGGGATACAGCCAGACGGTGGCGTCGGGGGCGGACGGTGGCGGCGGCTCCGAGCCCGGGGCGGTCGGAGACGCCCCCGCGGGCGCCGGAGCGGCCGACACCGGAGCCGTCTCGGGAGGCGCCTCGGGCGGCGGGTACTCGGGCGGTGCCGGAGAGGTGGCGCCGGAGGGAGCCTCCGGGGCGCAGTTCGCCGACGGAGCCGACGGAAGGATGGTCTAAGTGGTCCGCACGTACGGAGGGTGGCGCCGCCGCCGCAGCATCGGGCTGTTCGGCCTCGGCCTGACCGCGACCCTCGTCCTCCTCGGAGGCCTGGTCGTCCTGATGCTGTCGGGCATGTTCGCGCCCGGCTTCGCCCTCTACCTCCTGCCGGTCATGGCGGTGGCGTTCGTGTTCGCCGCGGTGCCGGTCCAGGGGGAGTCCCTGCTGAGCTTCCTGCTCACCCGTCTGCGGTGGTGGTGGGCCAAGGTCCTCGGCCACACACGCTACCGGGCGGGCGTCATGGTGGAGCACCCGCGGGCCTTCCAGCTGCCCGGCATCCTCGCCCCCGTCACCCTCCTCTCCTGCGAGGACGGCAAGGGCGGGCGGTTCGGCCTCGCCTGGAACCGGAGGCTGGGGCACATGACCGCGACGGTCCTGGTCTCGTCCAACTCGGTGTGGCTCGCGGAGCCGGCCGACGTCGACACCTGGGTGGCGAGCTGGCACCAGTGGCTCGCGTCCCTCGGCTACATGCCGTGGGTCCAGTGGGTCACGGTCACCGTCGAGTCGCGCCCCGACCCCGGGAGCGCGCTGCGGACCAACGTCGAGGCGGACATCGACCCGCAGTCCCCCGCGGCGGCCCGCAAGATCATGCGCGACCTCGTCCTCAACGCCCCCACCGTGAGCGCCCAGGTCGAGACCCGGATCAGCATCACCTACGACCCCCGCAAGTTCCCGGTGGCCCCCAAGGACCGCATGCAGGCGGCCGTGGAGATCAGCGGCTACCTCAACCAGATCGAGTCGAGCCTCGCCACCACGGGGGTGTCCGTGCTGGGGCGCGCGACGCCCGAACAGCTCGTCGCCATGGTGCGCACCGCCTACGACCCGACGGCGCTCAACGACCTCAGCTCCCTGCTGCACACGACGCCCGAGGACATCGGGACGCTCGACTGGACGGACGCGACCCCCGTCGAGGCCGAGGCGCACCACGACCGCTACACCCACGACAGCGGCACCAGCGTCTCCTGGATCTGGCAGGAGGCGCCGAGGACCCACGTCACGAGCACGGTGCTCGCCGAACTCCTCTCCCCGACCCGCTGGGCCAAGCGCACCACGCTGCTGTTCCGCCCCTGGCCCGCCGCCGCGGCGGCGCGCGCGCTGGAGTCCCAGAACTCGGCGGCCCAGTACAAGAGCGAGCTGTCCTGGCGGGTCCGGCACCGGGTCAGCGCGAGGGACAGCCAGGACCTCGCCTACGCACGGCAGGCGGCCCAGGAGGAGACGCGCGGAGCCGGCCTGGTGCAGGTGAGCCTGTACACGACGGCCACCGTCGACGACGAGCAGAGGCTCAAGCAGGCCGTCGCGCACACGGAGTCGGCGGCCGAGACCTCCCGGATCCGGCTGCGCCGGGCCTGGGGCAGCCAGGACGTCGCCTTCGCCACGACCCTGCCCCTCGGCGTGTGCCCGCCGTTCCTCGTCCAGCGCGGTATGGGTTAGAAGGGGGCACCGATGGCCATCGTGGACCGGCAGAGCCGGCGGGAGGAGCGCCGCCAGCAGCGGGCGGAGCGCAAACGCCTCAAGCAGAGGCAGGAGCAGAAGGAGAGGGCGGAGCGGCCGGACCGGTCGGCGGAGCGGGACAGGGAGGTCATCGCCCCCCTGCTCGGCTGGCGGCACAAGGGCGGCGGGGCCTCGCCGAACATCCCCAACGCGGTCGAGTACCAGGCCACCACCGCCCAGGCGTGCGGCCTCTTCCCGTTCGTCACCAGCAGCAAGCCGCCGTCGATCGGCACCCCGATCGGACGGGACCTGCTGTCCGGCGAGGTCGTCTGCCTCGACCCCATGGCGTGGCTGCGCGCCGGGCTGATCACGAACCCCGGCTGCTTCGTGCTGGGGCAGCCGGGCACGGGCAAGTCGACGTTCGTCAAGCGGCTCGTCACCGGGGCGGTGGCCTTCGGTTCGCAGGCCATCATCCTCGGCGACACCAAACCCGACTACACCGACCTGATCGGCCACCTCGGCGGACAGGTCGTGCGGATCGGCCGCGGGCTGGACCGCATCAACCCGCTCGACGCGGGCCCTCTGGGCGGGGTCATGGACCGGCTCACCGAGGTGGAGCGGGAGAAACTGCGCTGGGAGGTGCGCTCCCGCCGGATCTCCCTGCTGATGGCCCTGTGCACGCTGGTCCGCGAGGACCGGATCGCCAACGCCGAGGAGGTCGTCCTCGGCGCCGCGGTCGACCTCCTCGACGAGCGGCTGGCCGGCACGCGCCAGCCCAACGTCATCGACGTCCTCAAGGTCGTCGAGGAGGGCCCCGAGTCGCTGCGGTCGTTCGCCCGCGCCGACACCAGGGACCAGTACGACAAGCGCGTGGACGACCTCGTCTTCACCCTCCGCCTGCTGTGCACCGGCTCCCTGGCCGGGGTGTTCGACGGCGAGACCACGAGCCCGCTCGACATGGAGGCGCCGGGCATCAGCGTCGACATCTCCCGTGTGGGGGCCGCCGGCGACAAGCTGCTGACCGCGGCGATGCTGTGCACGTGGAGCTACGGCTTCGGGATGGTCGACGCCGCGGCCGTGCTCTCCGAACACGGCCTCATCCGGCGCCGCTCCTACATCGGCGTGATGGACGAGCTGTGGCGGGCCCTGCGCGGGGCCCCCGGCCTGGTGGAGTTCGCCGACTCCCTCACCCGGCTCAACCGTTCCAAGGGCATGGCGTCCGTCATGGTGACGCACTCCCTCAGCGACCTGGAGGCGCTGGCCACCGAGGAGGACCGGGCCAAGGCCCGGGGCTTCGTGGACCGCTCCGCGATCACCGTCCTCGCCGGACTGCCGCCGCGCGAACTGGCCTCCGTCAACCGGATCACCCCGATGACCGGTCCCGAACAGGGGCTGGTCGCGTCGTGGTCCTCGCCGGACTCCTGGCAGCCCGGCGCGCGCCACCCCGGACGCGGCAAGTACCTGATCAAGACGGGGGCCGAGCGGCTCGGCATCCCGGTGCAGATGACGCTCACCCGTGACGAACTCACCCTGTACGACACGGACCAGGCCATCCGGCGGGAGTGAGGACGACCATGTCACGTGAACGCCCGAAGTACCAGGTGAAGGGCGGGGCCGCAGCCGCGGGGGCGCCGCCCCTGCTGGTGTTGATCGCCCTCTGGGGCACGGTGGGGCTGTTCTTCCTCTTCTGGCTGGCGGCGCGGATCGTCGCCTCCCTGACCGGGGGGACCGTCGGCGGATTCGGCATGGCATGGGTCGTCTCGCTGGTGATCTGGGACACCGGGACGGTCTGGCCGGGTACCCCGACCCTCCCCGTCGTCCTGCTGTTCAGCCTCTTCGCCGCGCTGTCGGTGGCGCTCCTCTGGTGGGTCCTCCACCGGGTCCGGAACGCCCTGTACGGGCAGCCGGGCGCGGTCAGCGCCCTGAACAAGGACAACGAGACGGTGGCCGAGCTGGCCCGGCCCGAGGCCGCCGAGAAGGCGGTGCGGCTGCGCAGGAGCTCGCTGTCCGGCCGGAAGGGCAGGGGGCTCAAGGACGCGGACGTCGGCCTGACCATCGGCGACATGCGCGGTGACGGGAACCGGACGGGCGCCCGGCTGTTCGCGTCGTGGGAGGACACCGTCCTCGCCTTCATGGCCCCCCGCGCGGGCAAGACCACCGCGATGGCGATCCCCTACGTCCTGGACGCGCCCGGACCCGCGCTGGCCACGAGCAACAAGGCCGACGTGTGGTCGGCCACCGCGCGGATCCGCGAGCACACGACGGGCGAGCGCGTGTGGCTGTTCGACCCCCAGCACGTCACACACCAGGGCCAGGAGTTCTGGTGGAACCCGCTCACCGACGTCCGCGGCGTCGAGGACGCCTACCGCCTCGCCGGACACTTCGTCCTCACCATCGACGACGACTCGAAGAAGGACATGTGGGGCCCCGCGGCCCGGGCGCTGCTCTCCCAGCTCATCCTCGCCGCGGCACTCGCGGGGAAGTCGCTGTCCACCGTCGGGGAGTGGCTGCACGACACCAAGCTCCCGCAGCCGGTGGACGTCCTCTTCGAGCACGGCTTCACCGCCTACGCCGAGGCCCTTCGCGAGACCCAGAACATCGTCGCGGAGACCCGCGACGGCATCTACACCACCGCCCGCACGGCCGCACGCTGTCTCGACGACCCCCAGATCATGCAGTGGGTGACCCCTCCCGGGGTCCGCCCGCTCCCCGAGTTCGAGCCGCGGTCGTTCGTGACCAGCAAGCAGACGCTCCACCTGCTCAGCAAGTCCCGGGCCGCCTCCGCGCCGCTCATCGCGGCCCTGACCGACGCGATCTTCCTGGCGGGGGAGCAGGCCTCCGAGGCGCAGGGCGGGCGGCTCGACCCGCCCCTCGTGGCCGTCCTGGACGAGGCCGCGAACATCTGCAAGATCGCCGACCTCCCCGACATGTACTCCCACCTGGGGTCCCGCGGGATCGTCCCGGTCACCATCCTCCAGAGCTACCGGCAGGGCGTGCGCGTCTGGACCGAGAACGGCATGGAGGCGATGTGGTCCGCGGCCACGGTGAAGGTGTTCGGCGCCGGGCTCGACGACCACAAGATCGTGGACGCCCTGTCCAAGCTGATCGGCCAGCACGACGTCTCCACCACGTCGTTCAGCTACGGGGAGGGCAAGGGCAACCACTCCGTGCAGCTCCGCAGGCAGGAGATCATGCAGGGATCCGACATCCGCCAGATCGACAAGGGCGAGTGCCTGCTCTTCGCCACGGCGGCCCAGCCCACGATCCTGCGCATGCGCCCCTGGTACAGGACCGACAAGGCCAGGCTGGTCACCGCGGCGATCAAGGACGCCGAGGAGCAGATCACCACCGGCGCCCGCGCGAGCTACAACGCCTCCGGGGGCGCGTGAACGGGCGTCGACGACCGACGCACCCCACCACCCGGCCGGCGAGGACGAGGAGAAGGACCATGGCGGACACCAGTCGCGGGACGAGAGTGCTGAACACGCTGTTACCGCACTCCCTCACCCCCCTCCAGAGGGACATCGCGAACCGGTTCGACGAGATCGACGCCCACCGGGAGACGGCGAAGCGGCGGTGCGCCGAGGTCTGCGCCGCCGCCGTGCGGTACCAGAGCCACACAGGGGCGAAGGACGGGGCCGTCACGGAGGCCGCCAGGGGCCTGAGCGTCCGGGTGATCGCGGAGGTCGAGAAGGCGCACACCTTCTTCGCACTGGAGCTCTCCAGGAACCGCAACAGGATCACCGCCCTCGAACTCGGGTGGAGGACCGGCCGACGGGGCGCCGCGGCGGACCACCACGCCGCCCTGCGAACCGACAGGGCCGAGGGGGAGAGGGCCCTCACGGATTTCCTCACCCTCCTCGACCAGAAGGAGGGGCTCGTGCGCCCGGTCGCCGGCCGGAGCACGGGGGACCCCCTCGTGTCCCGCGCCGCCGACGTCCCGGGAACGCGGGCCCCGGCCACCCCCGCACCGCGCCCCCGCACCGCGCTGCACGACCGGCCCGGCCGGACATCCCCGGGAACCGTCGGCAGGGCCACCGTCCAGCCCGCCGCCCGGCGGGACCCGCGGGCCCCGGGCCGCCCCCGGCGCGGGAGCGCGCCGAGCGCCTGAGCACGCCCTCCGCTTCGTGAACCGCTGACCCAGCAGACCTGACCGGCAAGGAACGGGACCATGGCCTCCCAGACAGCTACCGCCGAACCCCCGCCCCCGCCACAGGTGGGGGGTGAGACCGTCGCCAAGCAGCCCAACGCGCACGCGCGGCGCAACCTGCAGGGTGCGCCGGGCGCGCCCCAGAGCGCGAGCGGAGCCGGCGACGTGGCGTCGGAGACCCAGGCCGCGCTCTCCTCCATCACGAGGTTCGCCGCGTGGATCCTCGACTACCTGGTGCGGATCCTCCAGGCACTCCTCCAAGCGGTCCTGGGGCTCGCGATGATGGTGCTCCGCCCGGTGGCGAGGCTCGCAGGCGCCTTCCTCCGGTGGCGCATCCGCAAGGGCCGCATCCCGATCCGCACACGGGTCGCGGCGCGCCGGGCGAGGGCCGTGCTCGCGAAGAGAAGCGCAGGGCGGGCGTTGGAGAGGGCCCGCCGGCGAGCGGAGGCGCACGTGGCGAGCGAGCGGGCGCGCGGAGAGGGCATGGTGCGGGCCGCGGAGGCGGCCCGCGCGCAGACGGTCGACCGGGCGAGGACACGGGCCGGGGCGGACCTGCGGGCAGCCCGGGACAGGAGGACCGCGCGGATCACCGGTGCCCGCCAACGGGTCGACCGCGTGACGTCGCGGGTCAGGGCCTCCGCGGACGCCGACGTCGAGCGGGCGGAGAGGACGCGGCGAGCACTGGTCGACGCCGCCTCCGGAAAGGGCGCCGTCGCCGAGAGGGACGCCGAGCGCCGGGGAGACGCGCTCGTCGCCGCGGCCGGGGACCGGCGCACGAGCCGGGTGGCCAGGGCGAGGACCCGGGGCAACCGGGTGGTCGCCGCGGCGGTGAGAGCGGGCGACGCGGACGTCCGCAGGACGGACGCGGAGGGAGCGGCACGGGTCGCGGACGCGCGGCGACAGGGCGACTCCCTGGTACGAACGGCCGAGCAGCGGCGCGACGGGGTGGTGAGCAGGGCCGAGGACCGGGGACACCGCGCCGTCGACGCGGCGCAGGCCGCGCACGACACCTACGTCAAGCAGGTCGACGACCGGGTGGACGACCTCAGGGGCCACGCCAAGAGGGGCGTTCCGAAGGAGGACGCCAAGCAGCTCCTCCGCTGGAACGCGGCCAAGGCGACCGTCCAGCGGCGCGGGTTCAACGAGCGCATGGCCGCGGCCGACCCCGCGAGTCGGAACCTGCCCCAGGCCCCGGCGGCGGCCCCGGCCAGGCACGCGCCCGCGGCCCCAGCGGCACCCTCCACCGGACCGCAGAACGCCAGGGCGGCTCTGCGTGCCCGCGGGCTCAGGCGCGCAAGAACCGGACAGGGCACCGCCGTCGCCGCGGCTTCCCCCCTCCACGTACAGAGGGGGCGCGGGGCCGTACAGAGGGGCGCGGCCGGACGGAACGGCGGGCCGACCCCGTGACCTCACCCGACAGGAGGGGCGTATGAGCCCGAACCGGCCGAAGGGCCAGATCAGCGGCAAGAAGGCCGACGAGCTGCGCCGCAACCGCGCACGACTCGCCGAACTCCTCACACCCTCGGGCCCGGAGTCCGGCGGGGGCGGCGACCAGGAGATCCGCGAGGCCCTGTTCCTCGCCGCGATCAGCTCCTCCGTCGGCCAGGGCGGCCTCAGCAACTCGGGCGCCCTCGCCAGGGGCTCCCTGTACCACTCGCTGCGGAAGCGGAGCAGGCAGAGCAGGGGAGAGCAGTTCTACACGGAGGAGCACGTCGGCTACTCGCCCGAGGTCGCGATGGGCGGTCTCGGCCTCATCCGCCGGGCCGACGCGCGCGTGGTCGCCGACGTCCTGGGGGCGGACGTCCAGCGCGTCCGCGAGGTACAGCAGAACCTGAAGCTCGAGGACGTGGACCAGGTGCTCCGCGCCGACTACGGCACCGGGCGGATCGAGCAGGCCGCCCGCCTCAGCATGCAGAGCCAGGGACCGGACCCGGACACGCCCCCGGAGCACCTGTGGAGGCGCGGGCTCGACGAGACCCTGGACACGGGCCGCATGAACCCCCGTGAGCTCGCGCTGCACTGGCTGAGCGCCGCCAACGCCAACGAGCCCGGGGCGCGGGACGCCCAGGAGAGGTTCTTCGGCGAACTGGCCGAAAAGCACCCGCAGCTCGCGGAGTCCATGGAACGCCACATGCTGCGCGACCAGAACTACACGGGCAGCGCCGCCTCCTCCAGGATCGACGCCAACTCCGTCATGGCGGGCGCCTCACCGCAGGCCGACGGCCGTCCGCTGGAGACCATGGAGGAGTACTGGGCCAAGGCGGTCCCCTGGTTCAAGGACAACAGGGCCGACCTGAACAAGCTCCGCGACGACGCCGAGTCGCTGTCCGCGGCCGTCCTGAACGGCCGCGTCCCGGGCACCGTCCTGGTCGACGTACGCGCCAACGCGGTCGCCAACAGGAACCTCCCCGGGTTCGGCGAGGACCACGACAGGAACCTGGAGGCGGCGCGGGCGCGCGCGTCCGGGGGCGCGGCGAACGCCTTCCCGCAGGGGGAGGCCCTGCTCGACACCTTCGACCGGGCGCGCGGCTACCCGTCGAACGGCCTCCCCGACCGGGCCGGGTCCGTCGCCGCGGGCAACGCGGTCAAGGCGGACCTGCGCGCGCACGACGCCACCAGAGCCCTGGGGCCGAACCTGGTCCTGGGCGACTCCCGGCTCCCCGTGACCACCGCCCAGCTGGGCAGGGCACAGGACACCAACGGGCGGGCCGTCCTCCGCCCCGACGAGGCGCGCGCACTCGGGGAGCAGGACCGGGAGGGGGCTGTGCGGGGACGGGGCTCCGACGCCCGGGATCCCGTGGCCCGCGTGGCCGAGCAGCGCGAGCGCCGGGAGAAGCGCACCGCGATCGCCCGGACCCGGGCGCAGGCCGCGCTGTACAGGAGGGGGGAGGCGGCCCGTGCCGCCGCGGGCGACTCGCCGCGCGGACTCCCCACCGACCGCCGCCGCCAGAGGAGCGCGGCGGGGAGGCTGACCGCCGTGCACGAGGGACAGCGCAGATCGGTCACCACCACGCACACCCGGACGGCCCGCGCCAGGTGACCCGGGGAGCGGCGCTTCCGCTCCCGGAGACCCCCGGGCCCCGACGGCCCCGACACGACCACGAACGCGAAGAGGAACGACACCGAGCATGAGCACCGAACCGAACGAGCACGCCGCGGACCTCCTGGAGGAGGAGACCCGGGAGACCGCGACCGTCGGCGGGGGCCTCACCGCCGAGGCCCCGGACGTCACCTCGGCCGTCGCCGGCGTCGACGGCGGGGAGGCCGACGACGGGGAGCCGGCCCCGGAACCGGTGTTCAAGAACGTCGAGGAGTTCGTGCGGCTGCGCTTCCTCCCGGTCTACGTCCGCCCCGAGGGCGGCCAGTTCCGCTGGTGCAAGGAGTGGTGGCGGCACGCCGAGGCGGTGTCGCGCTTCCAGGCGCTGTGGCACGCCTGGGAGGTCCTGCGGTGGGAGGCGGGCACCGGGATGGCGGTCTGGTACCGGGACCACCTCGACTTCCAGTTGGGCATCATCCTCGGCGACAACGGGCCGTTCCGCGAGTGCACCTCCCGGCGCCACCAGGACCCGCGCCCGCTTCCGGCCGACCCGGCCCCCGAGGGCTGGTTCGAGGACGAGTGGTGACCCCGTGACCACCCTCGGGACCCGCTGACGGAACACCGGACCGCCGCACGCCCGTCAGCCCCCTCCTCCCTGCCCGGGGAGTGTTCACCGCGCGGACGGGCCCACGGGCCGGGCCCGCCCGTCCGCGCCGGTGAACGGGTCCCGCCCCCGTCCGGCTCGTGCTCCTCGACCGGCCGGGGCGCGGGATGTCGTGGAGCGTGCGGAGCGGCCGTTCCGGGGCCGCTACAGGACCGTGGAGATACCGAGAACCGGGCTGACGGCCATCAGCACCGCCCCGAACACCACGAACACGACGTCCGCCACCCGCACGAAGGACCTCGACCGTTCTTCGCGCGGAAGCTCCGACCAGATGGCTTCGGCTGTCCGTGCGACCTCGTCCAGCAGCTCCTCCAGGCTGGTGCGGGCCTGGGCATGCGGTAGGTCAATCCGGCCGTTCGGAGTGGTCCAGCGGACCGGCGTGGGTCGTCCCCCCTGAGAGGGGACCGGCCCACAACGGGTCACGGAGGGGGGCGGTGTCCGGGGCCCGGGCCGCACCCCCCATCTCCTCCGGGGCGAAGGGATCCTCGGAGCGGGGACGCCCGGCGCACAGGGTGTCCCGGGGCGGGGCGCCGTCCACCAGGTAGGCGTCCACCGCCGCCGTCACGCAGTCCATCCCCTCGCGTCCGTAGAAGGTGTGGTTCCCCTCGTCGGCGATGGTGACGAGCGCGTTGTCCAGCCGGCCGGCCATGAGCTCGGCAGCCTCGTAGACGGTGTTCGCGTCGTACTCGGCCCCGATGACCAGGCCGCGCGGGTAGCCCTCGCGCTCCAGTTCCACCAGCGGGGCGGGGGTGTGCGAGGCGAAGGTGCAGGGCTGGGGCACGTGCCAGGCCGCCCCGACCCCGTACGGGCTGCGCTCGCGGACCTCCCTGACGCCGGCGTAGTAGTCCGACAGGCGCGTGGGCCACGGCGCCTCGCACAGCACCGCCATCATCAGGGAGACGTTGGTGAACTCGATCCCGGGGTCGGGCCACTCGGGCCACTCGGGCTCCTCCGGGTCCTCGGGCCACTCGGTTTCGGGGTAGGGCAGGTCGTTGACGATGTACCAGAGACCGGAGGTCAAGATGCTCCACTCATGCTGCGAACGCGCCGCGTTGCCGATGTCCTCGTCGAAGAAGTCCGCCGTGTAGATCCACGGTTCCGGCGAGTCCGGCCACTGGTCGTAGCGGGGGTGCTCCACCAGCCGCGCGCGGGTCTCCTCGAAGACGGCCAGCACCTCCTCGGGCGTGGACCCCAGGCCGTAGACGTCGTCGTGCTCGGCCACCCAGGCGGTGTAGCGCTCCACGTTGGCCCGGAAGCCCTCGCTCTGCTGGGTGAAGACCCCGCGCCACAGGCCCTCGGGCGAGACGGAGGAGTCCAGGACGCTGCGGTCCAGGCGTTCGGGGAACAGGCTGCCGTACACGGCGCCGAGGTAGGTGCCGTAGGAGCGGCCGAGGTAGGAGATCTCGTCCTCGCCCAGGGCGGCACGGATCACGTCCATGTCCCGGGCGGTGTTCGCGGTGGTCATGTGCGGTATCAGGTCGCCGTGGGCGCTCTCGCAGGACCGCTGGGCGGCGATCACCGCGCGGGTGTGGGCGGAGAGCGAGTCGTCGGTGGGGCGGGGGACCGAGACCGGGTAGCCCGTGCCGCAGTCCAGGTAGGGGGTGGAGCCGCCGCTGCCGCGCGGGTCCATCCCGATCACGTCGTAGACCTCGGCGACGCGCTGCGCTCCCAGGGAGGAGTAGGCATGGTCGGGGCGGTCGCCAACGGCCATCTGGCGGCCCGTGCTGCCGGGGCCGCCGGGGTTGGTGAGCAGGATGCCGCGGCGCCGTCCGGGGTCCGAGGCGCGGTTGCGGCTGACGGCGATGGAGGCGCGCTCGCCGCCGGGGTCGGCGTAGTCCAGGGGGACGTCGATCCAGGCGCACTCCACATCGCGCAGGAGGTGCTCCTCGCAGGGGGCCCAGGCGACCTCCTGCTCGTGGAACACCCGAAGGGGGTCGTCGGCGGCGGCCGGGGCGGCCGCCGCCAGGGATGCCACCAGCGCGAGCACGAGGGTGCCCGCGCTGGTGAGAAGGGGGGCTGTGCGCACGGGGGGATCGTTCCTTCGCTTCTCCGGCCGGGGCCGCGGGGGCGACGCCGGGGCGTGCATCGGCCCGGCCACCGTACGTACCGCGCCGCGGCCGACAACACGGGCAAAGGTCACGAATCACCCGCGCTGACCGGAAGCGGCCACCCTCCCGCCCAGGAGTCGACCCCGCACGCGGGCGGCCCGCTGTGCACCGCTCCCCGGAGGTCGGGCGGAGGAATCGGTACAGGCCGGTCAGGGATCGTCAGGGTCTCGGCATGAGGCCGAGGGCGGCCAGCAGCGTTGGGACGGCCAGCAGGACAAGGCCCAGCACGGCAGGTGCGCCGAGCACCCCGAGGACAGCGGAGCCCTTCCGGAGGCCGTTCCGCCGTGAGTGGGAGACCGCCAGGATCCCGAAACCAGCCGCGGCCAGCAGGAAGAGGAGCACGTAGCCGACACCGGCGGTGTCGATCTGTTCGACCCCGCCCGCCAGGCCGGAAACCATGCCGACCGCCTGTACGACGCTGCCCGCGGCGTACAGGCCGAGCGTCGCGAAAACCCCCCACACCAACACGGCCAAGAGAGCCGGGGGAACGAACGTCGGGCGTTTGGCGACCGACAGCAGCGCCACGGCCGCCCCCAGCGCCTTCAGCCCGACGACCAGCCAGTTCATCACGGTGATCGCGGAGCTGTAGTCGGCATAGGCGCCGTCGGCGAAACGGTCGGTGGCCTCGAAGACGATGTTGAACACCGCGAACCCGACGCACCACAGGGCCATCAGCAAGCCGATCGCGGTCACGGCAGGACCGGGTGGTGGAGGGGCCGGGGAACGGTGAGCTGCGGACGCAGCGGAGGAGGTCATCCCAGCAGCCAACGCGAGTCCCGTCATCGACGCCTCCCCCGCGAGGGGGAGAACCGCGGCCCGGCCTCACACTTGCGAAGGAGCCACGGCCGGGGGCCGGGTTCACGGGCGACCACGAAGCACAGTTCTCGGGGACCTGACCGGAGCACTGCATCGCGGACTCGCCCGTGTGGGAGGGGTGCTTCGGGGCGACCTAGCGGTCGGCCTCGGCGGCCAGGCCTCCCACGATCAGGTCGGCCAGTGCGGTGACCGCATCGTCGGCGGCGACCCGCTCCCGGTTCAGCTCGGCGGCGATCGCTTCGGCCGCACCCAGCACGCCGACGCAGCGCAACCGAAGGGCCTCGGGCGTCAGGCCGGAGTGGGGCCGCAGTGCGGCGGCCATCAGGTCCGCGTAGCTGTCGAGCATATCGTGCTGGATCGCCTCCATCTCCGGATTCCCCTTCACCGCGGCGGAAACAGCGGCGAACTCGGGCATGTCGGTGGCGCAGGCGAAGTAGGCAGCGCTGATGACGCGGGCGACCTCGTCAGCGGTGGGCGCGGCAGCCTCCAACGCCTGCGCGACCACGGCTCGGTGGCGGTCGTCGAGTCGTCGATAGAGCGCGAGCAGGAGGCCGGGGCGGGTGCCGAAGTGGTCGTACGTGATCGGCCTGCTCACCCCGGCCGCCTCCGCGAGGGTGACCAGGGTCAGGCCGTCGGCGCCTTGTGTGCGCACGATCGCCACGGCGACGTCGAGCAGTTGCTCCCGCCTCGCCTGCTTGGACAGGCGGGTCGGTGTGGTGGTCATTGCCCTCCCTTGCGTCGTGCCATAGATTAGGCTACAAAATGTAAGTTACAAAATGTAGGTTCATGGATGCGAGAGGAACCCACAATGGAGCAGTCGAAACCGGTACTGATCTTGGGCGGTTCGGGCCAGGCGGGCGGGGACGCCGCAGCCCTCCTGCGCCGATGGCACCCGGCGCTGCCGCTGACGATCGCGGGCCGCGACATCGACCGCGCGCAGCGGATGGCCGACGAACTCGGCGCCGCGACGGCCGTGACCATCGACCTGCGGCGCAGCGATCTCGGTCTCCCGGCCGATCACCGCTACTCGGCGGTGGTCGCCGCGCTGTGGGACGACCACCTGAACGGGCTGCACTACGCGCAGCACCACGGGTTGCCCTACCTCAGCATCTCCAGCGGTCTGGTGGAGATCGCACCGGAGGTCGTCGCGAGCGCCCAGCGACCAAGCGCAGCGCCGGTCCTGCTGGCCAGCCACTACTGCGCCGGTGCCACCCTCCTCGCGACACTGGACGCGGCCCGGGAGCTCGACCGGATCGACACCGTCCGGGTCAGCGCCGTCCTGGACGAATCGGACACCGGCGGCCCCGCGGGAAGAGCGGATCTGGAGCGGTGGTCCACCGCCACTTCGGCGGGACTGGTGCGCCGTGACGGCGTCTTCACCTGGATCGACGGCTCCGACGCCCAGACGGAGGTGATGAGCGCCGACGGAACCGTCCTGCCCGGCCAGAGCATCGCCGTCCTCGACGTACCGAGCCTCGCCCACGCCACGGGCGCACCGAACGTCCGCTTCGACTTCGCGGTCGGTGCATCCGCAGGCCGGCGCCGCGGCGAACCCGCGTCCTTCGAGGTCCGGATCGACCTCGAAGGAGCCGGTCCAACCGGTGCACCGTTCAGCACGAGTCGCCACCTCACCCACCCGGCAGGGCAGCGCCCCTTGACAGCACTCGGCATCGCCCTCGGTGTCGAGCGACTGCTGGGTCTGCGCGGCGAAGCCGTCCCGCCGGGTCTCCACACCCCTGAAGCATTGGTCGACCCGGCCTACGCGGTCGAGCGGCTGGGGGAGATCGGCGCCGTCTTCGTCGACGCACAGATCAACAGCTGATCACCGCGGTCAAGAACGAGCACGGAAGACTCGATGAGACACGCACCCCGATCGGTGCGGTCGTCCTGGACGAGCGCGGCTACCGGGTCGCCGGCCAGCGGGCCGCGCCGTCGACCAAGCCGGTGAACCACGCCGAGGACGAATGTCGAGGGCCCCAGCGCCGTTCGGCGCTGGGGCCCGAGAGTTCAATACCACCTACCGGCCTGAGCCGGTCTTCCGCTGCCCGAGGTCAAGCCGGGTCGGGATCGCGGGGATCGCGGTTGTGTGACCGGGGACCACCTTCTTCCAAAGCAGGGTCCTGCGGTACCCGAGCGGTACTTCCCTCGCCCGGGCGATCCTGATGGCATCTACTCCTCTCGCTTCTCACTTCGTGCACTGCTTTCGACTGCGTCCTGCCGGCTCCCGACGCCGTACAACCGTGCGCCGGTCGAGCCCTACCGCGTCCTTCTTCCTGCTCCGGCATTCCCTGTGCGAGCGGAAGGCCGGTCCTGCTACCACGGAGTTACTGCTCGATTCCTGTACTGCTGTCCTACCGGCCCCGGTGTCGTGAAGCATGTGCACACCGTCGAGCCGTCCTGCTCCACATCCTGCTCCGGCACCCCCGAACGGGCGGGACGCCGGTACCGCGGTCCTACCGGCCCCCGGCGCCGTACAGCCAAGCGCGCCGGTCGGGCCGTCCTGCTCTCCACCGGCGTATCCGGTGGTCCAGCCGTGTATCTCGGTGGCTACGACAGAAAATGTAGCAGCGCCATGAGGCAATGTCTACTCCGGCCGATGCAAGTTTTCGAGCCTTGTCGGAGAAGGTTTGCTGGCTGGTACCCGAGGTGCCGCTGCCCTACTGCGGACCGTAACCGCGGTGCACGCACATCACCTGCCGCACGGTCTCGCCGTCACGGACGAACTCGCCCACGTGCAGCCCCGGCCGTCGCCGCTGAAGTGGCACGCCCTCGGTCTGCAGGGTGTGGAAGGCGTGCCGGTTGAGGTTGACGTGGAAGCCCCACTACAGGGGGTTGAAGGTGATCTTCTCCTTGCCGTTGGTGGCTTCGACCGGCCCGGCTGCGACCAGGTGCCCCGGCCGAGCCATCGCAGCCACTTCAGCCGCACCTGCCCCCGGTGAAGGGCCGCGTAGGAACTCGCCTTCCGGGCCCGTGCGCGTTCACCACCGACTCGGTTCACATGTCAGAGGTGGTGTTCAGGAAAAACTCTCGGGTTGGCCTCTCAGATCAGGGGAGCGCAGGGCGAACAGTCCGGACGCCGCCGCGGCGAGGCCGACGCCCACGACATGCCCCGAAGAGTTGGCGAGGACGTCTGCGGTGTCGGCGACATTGCCCATACCCGTCGTCCATTGAATGGCTTCGATGGCGACAGAAACAGCCGGACCGAACGAGGCGCGCGCCCACCAGGATGAGAAGGAGAAGTACGACAAGATCCCCAGGGGGACGAACAGCAGCGCGTTCAGAGCCTTCTCTTCAAGGATCATGCTCTGGTACTGGATGGGTTTGCCCGCTGCTTCTATTCCTACGGAGAGTTCCGAGATCACGTATCGCCCCTGGTTCTCCGCCACGGGGTTCCCGTCGCTGTCAACGACTGTTATCTCTTGATCAGGATCGCCGTAGGCGAAGAAGTCGGTCGGGGTGGCCTGCTGTATGTCCGCCCTCTCCTGCTCGGAGAGCTCCTCGATGCTGTAGTGAGCAGTGCCGCCGTCTGTCAGGTACTGGCCGAAACTCTCCTCGATCTCTCCCTGCGCCGCAAGCTCATCCATGAAATGAAGAGGGTTCCAGTGGACGAGACGGCTGGTGCTGAACTGAATTTCACCAGAAGGTGGCATTGCCAAAACAAGCATGTACGCGGCTGTCGCTGCGGCAAGGAACTTCCACATATGACGCGGAGGCGATTCCGTGGAATGTCTCGCCATGGAGGCGATGATAAGAGCGAAGACGAAGAGCAGTAGTATTGCCACAGATATGGTGACCGGCGTGACATAGAAGAGGACTCTCCACATGGGATGCCGCTCCAATTGACTTAGTGTCTGAGGGGGTGCGGGGGTTCGCTATTGGGGGCGTGAATTGCCTCGGAGGCTGCTTCGGGACGACGGTTGTGTTTCCAGACGTAGTATGCCCAGCCACAGGGGGCCGTGTCCCCAGCGCGGGTTCTCGTTCCGATGTTCCTCGACCCTCTGTCTCGAAGCGCTGAAGAGAACGGTCGGTCCCCGCAGTGCCGTGTCGCGGGGACCGACCTCGAGGAACTTCGGGAAGCCCGCGCTGTCCGGACTGGTCAGTGCATGACGACGGTGTCTTCGGAGGAGTGTTCACCACGGCGCACCAGGAGGGCGGCCGCCATGCCGATGAGCGCCATGACCACGGCCACCGACATCGCCTGGGTCATGCCCGCGACGAAGGTGGTGTGTCCGGCCTCCACCATGGCGTCGACGGTCGCGGAATCAGCCCCCGCGGGTACGGGAACCTCTCCCTGGGAGACGCGTTCGGCACGGTCCAGGACGAACTGGGCCTGATCCGGAGCGACCTCCCGAGCGGTGAGTTCGTCGGCGAGCCCGGCGGTGACCGAGGTCGAGAGCAGGGTGGTGAGCACCGCGGTGCCCATGACCCCGCCCAGTTGGGAGGAGGTCTGCTGCAAGCCGCCCGCGACGCTGCTCAACTCGGGTCGCACGTTACTGACCAGGGCATCGGTGCTGGCGACCGAGACCATGCCGATGCCCAGGCCCATGCCGATGAGCCAGGGCCACAGCGCGTGGTAGGTGCTCTCGACCTGGAGTTGGGAGAGGCCGAAGGCCGAGACCGCCACGATCGCCATGCCGATGAGCAGCGCCGGCCGCGGACCCCAACGGGCGTTGAGCCGGCCCACCAGGGCCGAGGCCAGGGCCAGGGCGGCGGTCAGCGGCATGACCTGCATTCCTGCCTCGAAGGCGCTGGCTCCCTGGACGCGCTGCATGTACAGGGTCAGGAAGAACAGGGTGCCGTAGAGGGTGAAGAAGGCGAGGACGACCAGCAGCGCCGCGGCCGGGACGGTCCGGTTGGCGAAGACGGACAGGTCCAGCAGGGGCTCGGCGGCCCGGCGCTGGCGCCACACGAACAGCGCACCCAGGACCACGGCCGAACCGAGGTAGAGGAGCATGTCGGCCCCGAGGTGGCCGTGCTCGGCCTGGAGCACGCCCCAAGCGAGGCTGACCATGGTCAGTGCCAGCAGGAGCGCGCCCAGGGTGTCCAGGCGTCCGGTTCGCGTGGAACTCGGTTGTTCGCGCAGGTGAAGGGCGCCCAAGGTCAGGGCCAGGGCGCCGATGGGCACGTTGATGAGGAACACCGACTGCCACCCCTGAACCTGGACGAGCAGTCCGGCGACCACGGGGCCCGCCGCGGCGGCGATGGCCGTGCACCCACTCCAGAGCGCCAGCGCCCGGCTCAGGGCGGGCCCGGAGAAGGTGGCCCGGAGCAGGCCCACCCCTGCGGGCATGATGAGCGCGCCCGCCAAGCCTTGGACCACGCGCCACAGGATGAGCATGTCGATGCTGGTGGACAGGGCGATCATCAGTGAGGAGAGCGTGAACAGGCCGATCCCGGTGAGCCAGAACCCCTTGCGGGAGTAGCGGTCGGCGGCGCGGCCGAAGACGACCAGGGTCGAGGCGATCGCCAACAGGTAGGCGTTGGTGACCCATTGCAGGCCGGACAGGCTCGGTTGCAGGTCGGCGGCGATGTCGGGGTTGGCCACGGAGATGACGGTGCCGTCCAGGGCGACGATGGCGGCGCCCAGGCTCACCACGGTCAGAACGATTCCGGGCCGGGTGGATCGTGGTGCGACCGATCCGGTGTCCTCTGTCGAGGAGGGGTGGGGCATGAGAACTCGCAATGCTTGCTACTGCCTATATGGCAGTCACTGTCATGAAGGATCTGTCTGCCATCATGGCACGAGCAAGGACGGACGGACCGCCGCCATCATCGAGAGGCAGTCATGACCAAGGACGCACCGGATGCGGCGCCGAGCCGACCCAACCTGCGCGAACGGCAGAAATGGCGAACGCGGGCGGACATCAGCCAGGTGGCACTCGAACTCTTCGAGGAACGAGGGGTGGAGCACACCACGGTGGACGACATCGTGGACCGGGCCGAAGTCTCCCCCAGGACCTTCTTCCGGCACTTCGCCACCAAGGAGGACGCGGCGCTACTCATCCACCACGACTTCGACGTAGCGTTGCGCCGCCATCTCCACCGGGGGGACCGGAACTCTCCGCTGTCCACGCTCTGCGGGGTCTACTCCCGGGTACTGGCGGACTACGGCCGGGGCGAGGGTGAGGCGGCCCAGCAGATGCTGCGGGTCAGGGCACTGATGCTGAACAGCCCGGCCCTGCACACCGCGGGCCTGCGCCTGGACACCCGAAGAGCCCAGGAGCTACTGGAACACTTCCTGGCCGAGGGCGAGTGGACCGCACACCGGGAACTCCAGGTCCGCATGGCGGTGGAGACCACCGCGGCCGCGGTGCGGGTGACGCTGAAAATCTGGAACGACCTGTACAACAGCGCCACCCCGGCCGACGCCGCAGAGCTGTTCGACCAGGCACTGAACAGCGCGGGAATCGTCCCGGGAGCGAACGGGTGAGTGGGCCTGGGAAGATCACCGAGGAGGCCTGGGCGCCCCTCGTTCATCACGAAACGTGATCTGTTCGGGACATGGCCTGCGCCGCACCTTCGGCGCCAACCGCACCCGAATCGCCGCAGGCGCGGGTGGCCCCTGGAGCCGCTGCGCCCCTGGCCGCGACTCTCCGTGATCACTCAGCAGGAGCCCGGCCTCGCACGAGCGCTACTCGGATACGCGAGCATGCCGGTCTCAACCCCTACTCGTGCTGATCGGAGCCACGCAGATCAACGAGGTCTACGAGCGGGTCCTGGCCGCGGATGTGTGGTACCGGTTCGTCATCGACGCCTCGACGCCTCGACGCCTCGACGCCTCGACGCCTCGACGCCTCGACGCCTCGACGCCTCGACGCCTCGACGTTCGCCTGAGCCACATCCACCACCAGGAGGGACCACATGTCCGCCATCCTCGTCACCGGCTCGACCGAGGGCCTGGGCCGCCATACGGCCGAGGCACTCCTGGACCAAGGCCACCGCGTGGTCGTGCACGCCCGCACGACCACGCGGCTGACCGCCCTCCAGGACCTGCTCGACCGGGGGGTGCAGGCCGTGGTCGGAGACCTCGCCGACCACGAACAGGTGCTCGACCTCGCACACCAGGCCGACGAGTTGGGCCCCTTCGACGTGGTGATCCACAACGCCGGCGTCATCCGCGGTCCCTCCGTGCTACCGGTCAACGTCGTTGCCCCCTACGAACTGACCGCCCGTATGGAACGCCCCGGCCGACTGGTGTACCTCAGCAGCGACATGCACTACCGCGGACGCGCTGACCTCGCCGGCGTGGACTGGAGCGGGTCAGGACAGAGCCGCTCCTACTCCGACAGCAAGCTCTACGTCACCGCGTTCGCGGCCGCCCTGGCCCGTCTCTGGCCCGCCGTACTCGTCCACGCCGTCGACCCCGGGTGGGTGCCCACCCGCATGGGCGGGCCCGGCGCGACCGACGATCTGCGGGAGGGACACCTCACCCAGGCGTGGCTGGCCACCACCGACGACCCGCATGCCCTGGTCAGCGGGCGGTATTGGCACCACCAGCACACCCAGGAGCCGCACCTGGCGGTACACGACGAAGGGTTCCAGGAGGAGCTCCTGGAGTCCTTGGCCGCCCATACCGGGGTCACGCTCGCACCGCGCTGAAGTACGGGGGCGAGGAACGGAACAGGATCCGGCGGTGAGGCCGCCGGGGCGGCCTCACCGCCGGACCCCGGACCTCGGCTGACATGGCTTGGCCATGGCCAGAGGCGTCGCCACGGGGATGACGTCCCGGGGGTGCGCCGAAGGGGCCGCCAGGCAACCCCGGTTGACGTAGGCGGGTACGAGGCGACCCCCGCGCAGCGGCGCGTCGCGCGGGGGTCGTCGTGATATTGCCGTGGCTTCTCTGCCGCCCTGGCCGCGTCCTCGGTTCCTGCTTGGCGGCTCGTCGTAGCTTCAGAAGTGGCGCCTACGACAGCGGGCTGCTCCAGTCGGAGTCCCTGTCGACGCAGTCCTCGGTGTACACGTCGACCAGCGCGTTCGCGGGGGCGCTGCCCTCTGCCAAATAGGTGGTGTCGTCCATTGTCAGGACGTCGCCGCCGTCGTTCGCGGTGATCGCTTTGGTGCCCTCGTAGTGGACATCGGTGGTCCACGCCACGATGCTCCTGTCCTCGGTGAGGACACCCATGCTGGCGTAGTCCTCGTCGGGGCCGTCGCACTCGAAGAGATCGAAGGTGACGTTCTCACCGTCGATGATGAGACGGGCGAGTTCGTCCTCCGCGTTGCACAGCCTGACGCCCGCGTCACACACATACGAACCGTAGAAGGTGCCGCTGGGGCCTCCGGAGCACCCGGTGAGGGCGAGCAGGAAGACCCCCGCGCCGGCGGTGACAAAAGAGTTCTGGACGATCTTCCTGGTGCGCATGCGGGGGGATACCTTTTGTTCTATGGCCAGATGTCGCGACACATTCAAGCAGGCCGAACCGGTCGGCTGCGGGGCCGATGCACACGCTCCCAGGACGGGGAGGGCGGGCCGCCCCGGAGAACGCGAGAGCCCCTGTAACCGGTGGTTACATCCGAACGGCCGGTTTGGCCCACCTCCTGACCTGGGGAAACGTTGGGCCCTTGCCCTTTTCTGGCGTACTTGGATCGCCCCCAAGACGGGGTACGGGGCGCCACCGAGCATGCCCCGTCCCCCGGCACGCGGGGCCGGTGTGTGGCCGACCCTGGCCGCACCGTGTCCGGAAACGGCCACACGCCGGACAGCCTCGGCGCAGAGAAGCACCCCACCTCACCGTCTACGCCGTGGACTCCGAAACCGACGACGCCGAACACGTCTACGACTCCGCCGTCAATATGGGGGTCCCCACCATCGTCAAGGGATCTGCGTCAGGGCGGCGGCCGGGTCCTCGATCGTGGTCAGCGGCCATCAGGCCGCGTCCTCGGCGGTGGTGGCCGGATGGGGACACTTCTGCGCCGTGCGGCCGCCGGGTGCGTAGCGTGGTGTCCCCCTTGACGGCCGGAGGTCCCCCTATGGACAAGGAGTTCTTTCAGCTCTATACCGCGGTCGCGGCCGCGTTGGTCGGCGGGCTCGTTCTCATGTACGCGGTCGTGCAGGCGAGCGGGCCGGGGCCCTTCGTCCTGATTCTGGTCATCGTGGGGATCGCCGCCGCGGTCGGCGGCTCGGGGAAGAAGGGCTCCGGCGGCGGAGGCGGAGCCGAGGACTACCCCTTCGGTCCAGGGGACTGACCGGCCGCGCCGCTCCCGGGGCCGTCGCGGGGCGATGCCTGCGCCCTTGAGCGCGACGGCCAGGCCCGCGTCGAAGTCCTTCGCGTTGGATTCTCCGCGAGGGCTACCGGGTCCCAGTGACCGGTCGGGGAGGGCAGGACGCGGGGTCAGTGTCGGGCGATGAGTTCGGCGACCACGCGCCGCACAGCTTCGCCCCGGACCCGGTGGTCCTCGATCGGGTCCAGGGCCAGGGCCACTGCGCGCGGCTGTATCAGCCAGGAGCGGGCGATCGTTTGGATCGCCAGGACCAGTTCGGCGGCGCCGAGGCGGTCGGGCAGCAGGCCTTCGCGCTGGGCGGCGGCGACCTTGTCGACCTTCTCCTGGGTGGCTGCGGTCACGTTCTGGTCGACGAGTCCTTCGCGTTCGAGCTGGTACCAGGCGACGAACCGTTCGATCTCGGGGTGGGCTGCACTGGCCTCGTACAGGCGCACGGCGTATCCGGGCAGGTCATCGACGGTGATGGGGGCCTGGTCGACGGTGCGTGCCGTGATGTCGGCCAGCACCGAGTCGAACAGCACCTCCTTGCTGCCGAAGTAGGTGTAGACGAGTCCGGTGCTGCACCCGGCGCGGGCCGAGACCGCGTCGATGCGCGTGCCGGCCAGCCCGTTCGCGGCGAACTCGGTCAGTGCCGCGTCGAGCAGCCGACGCTTCTTGTCCTCGGGGTCTCGTGCTCTCACGACAAGCAGGCTATTTAATGAACGGTCATTTGACAACTGGGGAAGGGGGCGCCTACTGTCACGACCAGCACTATTGAATGAGCGTTCATTTAAAGGAGGGTCACTCATGCCCGTCTGGTTCGTCACCGGAAGTTCGCGCGGCCTGGGCCGCAGTATCGTCGTCAGGGCTCTGGAGGCCGGCCACCAGGTCGCGGCCACCGCCCGCAGGCCCGAACAGCTCCAGGACCTGGTCCGCGAGTACGGTGACCGGGTGCTGCCGCTGGCGCTGGACGTCAGCGACGACGAGGCCGCACAGAACGCGATCGCCGCTGCCGCCGAAGAGTTCGGGCGCCTGGACGTGGTGGTCAACAACGCCGGCTACGGCGACACCGCCGCGGTGGAGGACATGCCCATGGACATGTTCCGCGCCCAGATCGACACCAACTTCTACGGCGTCGTCAACGTCTCCAAGGCCGCCCTGCCCGTGCTGCGCGAGCAGGGCTCGGGCCACATCGTGCAGGTCTCCTCGCTGGGCGGGCGCCTGGCCAGCCCGGGGCTGGGCGCCTACCAGGCGGCCAAGTGGGCCGTGGGCGGCTTCTCCGAGGTGCTCGCCCAAGAGGTGGCTCCGCTCGGGGTCAAAGTCACCGTCCTGGAGCCGGGCGGGATGCGTACCGACTGGGCCGGGTCCTCCATGACCATCCCCGAGGTCAGCGAGCCCTACCGGCAGACCGTGGGGGCGATGGTTGCGGTGGTGCGCGAGGGCAGCGGAATCGAGCTGGCGGACCCTGACAAGGTCGCCGAACTGGTACTGACCGTCACTGGGCTGGAGGAGCCGCCGGTACGGCTGCTCGTGGGTTCGGACGCCGTGCGGTACGCCGCAGCCGTGGAGGACGCGCGTCGCGCCACCGACGCCAAGTGGCGCGAACTGAGCGAGTCGGTGACCTTCGAGTCCGCCCGGTGAGGCTCGGCGGGACGTTGCCGGGGCTCCGAGGGCATCGGCTGCGCTGCGACCGACTACCTGATGGCCCCTGGCGCCGATGTCGTGATCACCTCCCGCGACGGAGCGCAGATCGCCGAGGTCGCCAAGACGCTGACCGAAGCCCACGAGGGGCGGCGCGCGGTGGGGTGGCGGCCGGTGCCGCTCAGGCGGGTGACGTGGCCCGGGTGTTCGAGGTGATCCGCCTCCACCCCCAAGGACTCCGCGCCACCAAGCACGATAAGCAGCCCCTGGGCGGGAGAACCGCGGAACAGGCCCCGCAACCACTGGTCGCGGGCCGCCCTCGTGTTCGCCGAGGACCTGCTCCCCTGATTCGGTTTCCAGGAACACACCGCGCTCACGCCCGAGAACGTCTCCGGTGGCATGCGCCTGTGTACTGGGCGAAGGCCCAGTCGGTGCGCCGGAGCTGGAACCGCGCACGCGCCCTCGCCAGGTCGGGCCCGCGTCGGTGTCACCGAGGCTGCGTAGCCACCCGCCTCGGCGAACTCTCCGGCGTCCCTCTCCTGTGCGGGTCTGTTCTGGTCACCGGGTGAGTCGCTGCCGCTGCGGCTGATCGAAGGGTGTCCTCGTCGGCCAGAGCCTCATGAAGAACACGTGGGCGGCACGGTGGGCCTCCGGGCGGCGCGCGGCCAGGGCCTCAACCGCACCGGCGCCTGTGCGCCGCGTTCGCGGGGGCCGCCGTGCTCCCCGCGGGGGCTGCGGGAACAGCCGTCGCGACGCTGCTCTGATGTCCTGTGCCGACCCCTCCGCCTTCCCGGCCGAACGGTCGGTTCACGACCGGAGCCCCACGGTCACTGTTTCCCCGCGTGGGGGTCCCGGCCGGGTTGCCCCGAGGCGGGGCCCCGGGGGCGCTACAGGACCATGGAGATACCCAGAACCGGGCTGACGGCCATCAGCACCGCTCCGATCACGACGAACACGACATCCGCCACTCGCGCGATCGAGCGCATGCGCTCCAGTCGCGGGAGTTTCTCCAACTCGGCGTCCGCGGCTCTGTCCGCGTCGGCCCGGCCGGCCGACAGCTGTGACTCGAACTTTCTCCGCACCCCCTCCGTGTCCGGGGACCGGTGCTCGGGTCCGGTGCCGCTGCCTTGTCCCTCCCGCTGGGCGTCCCACGCGTCCAAGAGGCTTTCCGCGCGTTCCACCCCTTCCAGACGGACCCGTGCCCGCTCCCGCTCGGCGGAGATGCGTACCGTGGTCCGGGGTACATCCAGCTTGTGCTCCATGAGTCGTTGGAAGGATCCCGTGAACAAGAGGATCCCGGCGACGAAGCAGATGATGAGAGTCACGGCGGTGCAGGCCTATCTTGAAGTCGTGTTCGAGCTGTTCGCGGTCCCGTTCGCGTTGCCGACGGGCAGTGACGGGGATCTGCTCGTCGGCACCTCCCCGGATGTCGCGCTGGACTGGACGGCCTGCTGGATTCCGACCGGCGACCCCAGGGCGCCGCCGAGGTCGGGCCTGGGAGCGGGCGAGATGAACTTCGCGTCGTCGAAACCGCGCTTCAGCCCGGCTGCGGCGATCTCGCTCGGGCTTTCGTAGAAAGCCTTTTCCAGAACTTCGCTCGAATGCGCGGACAGTTCGTTGAACTCGTCTATTGCGTGCCGCAAATGATAGAGCACGTCGAATGGTTGCTCTTTCGCATGTTCAGTCAGCTCGTAGCGCTCGGTCACGAGGCCCGAGGCGACGAAGTGCCGAAGAGAGTCGCTCGGTTCCCGGTTGCCTTGGGGCTGGTTCGCGTACTCGTCGACGACGCTCTGGATGTTCTCGCTCGTCAGATTTGGTGCGGGGTTCGCCGACTTGCCCTTTTCGCTCAGCTCGTAGTGGTCTGTGATGAGCCCTTCCGCTCTTGCCGGGCTGAGATGGTTGACCCTTATGGCCTGCAGGCCTCGGCGTAGTTTGTGCGCCTCTCTCCGGATCTCACTGCCGTGGGTAACCGCGAGTTTGTACTGTTGTTCTCGTTTTTGTTGGAGTTCTTTCGGTCTTTGTTCGAGGTCTTCCCTTTCGTTGTCGATTTCCATGTTCTTTCTCTGGCTGTCCTTTGCTGTCATCAGGTAGCTGTGGCGATCGATCTTCGCCTCCCTGATGAACTGCCGGAACATGAAGAAGAGTCCTCCGAAGAGGATCGTCAAGCCGGTGCCGATGATGCTGAGGGCTATGAGATTAAGTCCCACGTCTGCTCCCTGTTTCGATTACCAGCCGAGGATAAGTGAGATGACCAACAAGATGGAAATGGCCAGCCAGGGCACAACTCTGCTCTCGAGAACGTGCTTCATGGGGTTTCTGAACTCTTTATTGGGCGATGTGTTCTGCCAGTGGCGATCTTGGTTGTTTCGGCCAGGGGGGCGGTCTTCTCTGCGGGCAAGGCTTCCTGTGGATCGGAGGTCTTCCTGGATTTCTGTGCTTTCGAAGAATCGGTCTCGGACTCGGTTCTCGGCTTCGAATGAGTTTGCGACTTCCGAGTATGCCTTCTGCAGTGCTGTCGACTGTTTTTCGGTCCCGTCTCGGTCGGCAAGATAAACGCCGAGGGACATGAGTCTGATGTGGAGTGCGGCCTGTGCGACGACGGCGGCGAGAGTGAATGCAGCGACAATGGGGATGACGGAGTCAGGCATTTCTCATTGCTTTCCTGCTGGTTGGGTCACGCCTTCTGTGTGCTAGGCGGATCGGCGATTTCTTCGAGGATTCCTGGGTTGGGATCGATTTGATTTGGTGGCCTTGCGGGGCAGTGGCTTCTTTTCTTCTCCCTTCTTTGCTCCCTGGTTGTTGGAACTCATGGGGTCCGATTGTGTGGGGGGTGAAGGTGTAAGTTGGCTGGCACCGTTTCTCTCCGGAAGTACTGCTGCCTTGGTCTCTCTGTAGGCGGCAAGGGCTTGACTGAATTCGGAGTCCACGCCCTCCACTCTGCCGTTGAAGCTCTTGAGGCGGTCTGCAGTGTCCTTTGCATCCTTTGTGTGGATCTCGGCTTTTTCTAATCTCTTCTCCTCCTCCCTGTTGTTTGTTCTCAACTGCTCATTGTGTTTCTCTTTTTCTTTCAGCACCTCCTCGGGGGTGATGTTGAGTTCTCCGACCGTTTGGTCGGAGCCTGGGAAGGTTTTTTTCAACTCATCTTCGGTGGCGAGCCTCTGGACCATGGCGCGAGCGAAGTCAGTGTTCGTCTTGACCGCCGCGTAGCCGGCGAACCTCATGGTGAGCGCGTAGCCGGTGATGGTGGTCGCGGCCCACATGATGACTTGCACCGCGATGGATACCGAAGTCATGAAGGAGACGGAGTTCATGAGTGCCGTCGTTTCCTGGAGGTTTGGGTGTCTGTACGGCTAGCCAGGCTAGGGTTCGGATAGTGTACTTTATATGTGATATAAATCACCAGGTTTGCATGTTTGTCCGAGAGGGAGAAGTCGGGCGCGATTCAGTCGAGATAATGAATCGGTGTTGCATATATTCGCGTTCCATTCTTCTCGCCTGGTCGCGTCCAGTGACGATGACACGCCCGACAGTCATTCACTGCCGTTGTTCGCATTCTGGGCCGAGGCGCGGAGGAGGCGGGGCCACGCCGCCGAACCCCGAACCGCGCGTCCCGGAAGGGGGTCGGGAGCGCACTGCTCCCGGAGTCCCCTGCGCTGTTCCTGCTGAGCGACAAGCGGCTCCACTCGCTGCTCTCGGAGCGGGCGGGCGGATCCGACACGGCCGACGTCGCCCGGCCCCACCTGGAGAAGGAGCGGCGCCGGAGGGAGCAGGTCCCCGCCCCGCAGGCCGAACGCGAGGAGCGCCTGCGCGCACGGCTCGCGCGCGGCCCGGCGGTCCCCGCCCCGCGCGGCCCGGGCCGCGCGGGGCGGGGACCCGCGCTCCGCGGACCGCGTGCGGCGGTCCCGGCGGCGCGCGCCACGATCAGGGCGGCTCTCGGCCGGACCCGGGGCCGGGGAGTGTGAGGGGCGGCCCGTTCCCCGCGGAGCGGGCCGCCCCGGCGGCGGGTCCCGGAAGGCACCCGACCGTGGCACGGTGCCGGGGCCGCCCTCGGCGAGAGCCGGCCCGGAGGTCAGCCGCCCGTCGCGCCCCGGTCCGTGCAGACCTCCTCGGAGGGCGCCATGACGTCCGTGGACTGGACGGCGACGATCCGGAAGCAGTACTCGACCTCGGGGTTGAGACCGCTGACATCGACGGTGGAGGACCCGGCCGGGACGTTCGCCATCGACGAGGTGCGGGCGCCGACCGGTCCGCCGACCACGAAGTGCGGGGCGGCGCCGCCGGTGTTGTCCGTCCAGGACAGCGAGACGCCGACGAGGTCGTCGGAGACCTCGACTCCCGTCGGAGCGATGGCCGGAGCCGCCTCCTCGGGAGGACCGTCACCGCCCGCGCCCGCCGTGCCCCCGGGAACCTCCGGAGCGCCCTCCCCGCCCGCCACCGGACCCGGTGTCTGCGCGGAGGGGGCCTCGGAGCCCCGGCCGGTGATCAGGAGGGCGCCGACGGCAACGACCGTGACGAGGACGAGGCCGATCAGGACGGGGAGGAGCACCGCCGTCCTGTTGCGTTCCACCGGAGGGGGCGGGGCCCACGCCGTGGCGTTGGGTGGCGCGTGCCGCTCGTCGGTCCAGGCGGAGCCGACGTCGGCGGCCGGCGACGCCCAGGGCGCACTCCGGACACCGTGTGCCGACGGGGTGCTTCTCGCGTGGGGCGGGCTCGAAGGGTGGTTGGTGAGCGGCGGCGCACCCCGGGTGATGGCCTCGAACGAGAAGGGGGAGGGGGTGGCCCGCTCCACCGACGGTGGCCGGTTCGCCAGGGGGGTGGCCCCGGTCCTGGCGGCGTCGTCTCCGACGCGTCCGGGGCCGAGGGCCGGAGTGGGCGTGGAGAAGGCCGTCGAGTCGACGGGCACGGAGGCCGAACGCGCTGTCTCCGTGTCCGAGGGGAAAGCGAGACGGTCGGAAACCGGTGCGGAGGGTGTGTGGGGCTCGGGCTCGGGGGAGGCGACCGGCGCCGGGAGCCCGGCCGAGGCCGCCTCGAGCGGCCCGGAGCCGTCGGAGCGTCTGTCGTCGGAGTCGGAGTCGGAGTCGGAGTCGGTGGAGGCGGCCGCGGCGACCGGCTCGACCGCCCTGGCAGCCTCGACCGCCTCCGCCGGAGCGCCCGCCCCGGACGGGATGTCCTCGGGGGCGGGTGCGTTCGACGCGGATCCGCCGTCCGCCGCCACCGGTTCGCCGGATGCGGCCGGGGCGTCGCCGTCCTCGTGTCCGGCCCGGTCGTCGTCGACCTCGTACCAGGCGTTGTCCTCATCGTCCTGGTCGTACCAGGCGCCGTCGGTGTACCCGTCGTCGTCCGGTTCGTGGCGGGTGCCCTCGTCGAGTTCGGTGGTCTCCCCGACGGACGCCTCCGGCTCAGGCCGGGGCTCCTCCGCTTCCTCCCCGGGCTCCGGCTCGGGCCCCTCGGCATCGGCCTCCTCCGAGGTCGAGCCCGGAGCCGCTCCGGTGTCCGCCTCCGCGGAGGCCGGCGCCGCCAGGACGGTCACGGGCCCGACGGCCGACGGCTCCGGCTCGTCGTCCCCGGATTCCAGCGGTGCGGCGACCCGGTCGCGGTCCGCGTCGGGTGTTTCCAGCGGTGCCGACTCCGCCTCGAGCGCCCCGCCGAAGTCCGCCGCGGTCGGTGTCCGTTGCTCGGGATCCGCGGCCAGCGCGCGGAGGAGGACGGCGAGCAACCAGTCGGGCACGTCCTCCCGGGGCATCTCCGGCGGCGTTCCCGCCAGCAGGCGGGAGCGGTATTCGCCCAGGCCGACCTGCCCGTTCTCCTGATCGGCGAACGGGGCATGCCCGGCGAGGAGGGTCCAGAGGGTCGAGGCCAGCCGGTACACGTCCGACGCGGGGGTGGGGTGGGAACCGCGGACCTCCTCGGGAGGAGCGTGGTCCAGGGTCGCCCGCGTGTAGTACACGGGCGGGAACGGGTGGTCCACGGGCAGGGTCGAGCCGAAGTCCGTGAGCGTCGGCCCGGACTCCCCGCGGAGGATGTTGGCCGGGGTCACCGCGTGGTGGAGCAGGCCGAGCTCGTGCATGCCCTCCAGGGCCCGCGCCACGGTCCTGCCGACGGTGACGACCTCGTCCACCGTGAGTGGCTCGTCCTCGGTGAGGGCCCGGGCGTAGTCGCCCTCGTCGCGGTACTCCGTCACGGCGAACGCGCGGCCCGCTTCGGTGACGCCGACGGACAGGAGCGGCTGGATACCGGTCACGGGGGTGAGCCGGTCCCAGAGCCCGGCCTCGTCGGGCCCGGCTGTTCCGGGGGCCCGCCCCAGCAGCTTGACCACCACCGGAGCACGGTCGGACTCGCGTTCGGCGCGGTAGAGGAGCGCGCTCCTGCCGCAGTAGAGCGTCGTCAGGTCGCGCATGCCGGGGAACGGCGGCGGTGGTTCGCGGCGGCTGGTCTTTCTCATGGCGTCCCTCCTGATGGAGCCCGTGCCCTCCGGTCTCCGTCCGGCGGCTCGGCTCTTCGGCATCCGGGGCAGGGGCCTTCGCGGATCGGGGAACGCGAGTCCCGGGCCGGTGGCCCTCGGCGACCGGCCTGCCGCCGGGTGTGCGGTGGCACCGCGTCCGAGGGGGACGGGCTGCGGCGGAGCGTCCCGATCTGACGCCGTCCCGCACGCGGCGGAACCAGGGGGTTCTCCAGATCTGACGCGACCGCGCCAGCCTGAGGACAGCGACGATTCCTGAGTGGTCCCGGGAGCGTAGCGCATACGGGGGACGGCTGGAAGGGCCGGGGACTCGGGCCCTCCGCGCTCGCGCCGAACACCGGGAACGAGGCGCGTCATGCGCCGGGCCGGGACTGCCGGCCCTCAGGCGTTCAGCGACGTCTCGTGTCCTTCATGCCGTCACCCATCTCGCGGCCCTTCACCGGGGGCGTGGCGACGGGCGTGGGGTTGGTGGGCATCTTGCCCTGAAGCTTGGCCCTCAGTCTCCCGGAGGTCTTGTCCGGGTCGCTCGTACCGGAACTCTGACCCGACGATTCCGGCGTCGGGTTCTGGGGGGGGCTTGGGCCTGAAACGGTTCGCCATGCGGTGATTCCTCCGTGCTTCTCGGCGTACTGGAGGGGGATTCCAAGGCGCTCGCGCCTCGAGTTGGGCGGGATGCTAACACGGCCACTGATCTTCCTGGGGAGGGCACGGGCCGAGCGGGGTGTGACCGCCGCACGGTGCCCGGACGGACACCCGCCGTGCGCGGAACCGCCGCTCCCTTGAGAGGGCCGCCGCCCTCCCGTACCCTTCTCCGCCTGACCCCCGTCCGAAGGGGCGGGGCGCGATGATCGGGGCAGGACCATGGCAGAAACGCACAGGGAACCGGAGTCGGGCGCAGGCGCCGGAGACCTGGACTCCCCGCCGACGACCGTCACCTATCCGCGGTCGGGCCGACAGGTCCTCGACGCTGACTTTCCGCTGAGGGAATTCACGAAGCACGCGACCGCCGAAGTCGACCCGAACGCCCGTCGGAACGCCGAGCGGAGCAACGCCTGGAGGGCGAAGGAGCGGAGGAAGGGCAACAGCCCGAGCTGATGACCCGTCCGCGCGGCCCCCTGCCCCGGGGCGCGCGGGGACGAGCCCTCCATGCGGGTCGCCTGCGCCGACGTGCGGCCCGCGCCGCGACGGCGCGACCGCGGCGGTTCCGTAGCGCTGACCGCCGCTCCCGCACGCCTGGCCGGTTCCGGCCACGGGGCCCTCTTCGCAGGTGGAAGCGCCCTGCCGCACAGCCTCGCCGGGCACGGCGCTAGGATGCGTTGTCCGGTTGATTCTCCGATGCTCCCTGTCTCCGAAGCGTCGATCCCGGTCCCACGCACCCTCACCTGTGAGTCCCCATGTCTCCTGTACGCCCCTCCGCGTCGCTTCCCGCGACGGCCACGAACCTGATGCCCCAGGACCCCGCCGCGGTCGGTCCCTACAAGCCGCTCAAGAGGTTGGGCGCCGGGGGCATGGGCGTGGTGTACGCGGCCCGTGCCAAGGACGGGAGCCTCGTCGCGGTCAAGGTCGTCCACCCCGAGTTCGCGGTGGACCCCGAGTTCCGGGACCGCTTCGCCCGCGAGGTGGAGATGCTCTCGCGGGTCGGCGGCGCCTGCGCGGTCCCCCTGCTCGCCGCGGACACGCAGGGGGAGCAGCCGTGGCTGGCCACGCCCCTCATCCGCGGGCTCACCCTCTCCGCGTACCTGAGGGAGAACAGGGGGCCGCTGCCGGAGGGCCTCCAGTACGGCCTGGCCGTCGGCATCGCCGAGGCGCTCGCGCAGATCCACGCCTCCGGGGTGGTGCACCGCGACCTCAAGCCCGCCAACATCATCCTGTCCCCGGAGGGGCCGAGGGTGCTGGACTTCGGTATCGCCCGGGCCCTGGACCAGACGGCGCTCACCCGCACCGGTTCGCTCCTGGGGTCGGCCGGGTGGATCAGCCCCGCCCACTACCGGGGCGAGCCGATCAGCACCGCCGACGACATCTTCGCCTGGGGTGCGCTGGTGGCGTACGCGGCGACCGGCCGTCCCCCGTTCGGCGGCGGCGACCCGGCCGCCGTCGCGCACCGGGTGCTGAGCGGGGAACCCGACATGGAGGGCTTCACGGGACCGCTCGCGGACCTGGCACGGAGGGCCCTCTCCAAGGACGCCGAGCGGAGGCCCAGCGCTCTGGCCCTGGTGACCGGGGTGATGGCGGCGGCGAACCCGGGCGGCACCCCGATCACCCGGCCCCAGGGGGCGGGTGACGCGGTGGCCTCCACGCTCCACGCCGGCTGGCACGGGGTGCACATGCCGAGCGAGCGCGAGGTCACTGTCCCCCACGGGGTCTTCCGGGAGCGGCGATCCAAGGCGTGGACCGTGCTCGCCGTCGCCGCAGCCCTGACCCTGCTCGCCGGTGCGGGCCTCGGGGGCGCCGCCGTGGCGGGCAACTGGGACTCGCTGCCCGTCGCCGCCTGGTTCGGCGTCGACGCGGCCGAGGGGGACGGTGGCGGGGCCGAGCCCTCCGGCGGTGAGCACAGCGCCGGACCGGCGGACGAGGAGGGCGAGGAGGGACTGCCGCCCTCCGAGGACCCCGCCACGGGGGCTTCGGACGACGCGGGGGGCGCCGGAGAGGGCGAGGACGAGGGCGAGGGGGACGACGCCGCGGGCGAGCCCGCCACCGCGTCCGCCGTGGTCGGCGCCGGGGTGAGCGCGGGCGGGTCGCGGCCCTCCGGTGACCACGTCGTGGCCTTCCAGCCGTCCGGCGGCTCCGGCCGGTACGCGGTCCTCGACGGCGCGACCGTGCTGTGCGCGTGGAGCTTCTGCCAGGGCAGCGCGGGGGCGGTCGGTGACGGCGCCGCCGGAACCGTGTCCTCCAGCCCGTCGGCCCTCACCGCCTACGTGAACCAGGGCAGCCGCACCGTCCGGGCGGAGGTCGCCTACACGACCGCCGACGACGGCACCATCACCATCACCAGCCTGGTGGAGCAGCACCGGGCCAGTGGATCCGGGACCCCGCCGTGGTAGCCGAGGGGATCGCAACCGTGAGGAGAGACATGTCGAGGACCCTCGTGCGCAGGGCCGCCGCAGGACTGGGCCTGGCGCTGGCAGCGACCGCCCTCAGCGCCGCACCCGCCTCCGCCGCGTACGGCGGCCAGTGCGGGAGCGGCTACAGCGAGGTCAACAAGACCTCCGTCAGCGGGGGGACGGTCTTCCTCACGTACAACAACTCCAACGGCAGGAACTGCGTCGTGGTGGAACGGTCCTCCCCGGGCGCCGCGATGAACATGGACGCCGCCCTCAAGCGCAGCGACTCCGAGGCGTGGCAGACCGACCCGGGGAACTTCACGCAGTACGCCGGCCCCGTCTACCTGGACGCTGCCGGCCGGTGCGTGGACTGGGGCGGCGTGATCGGCGGGGAGTGGGTCGTCCGCACCGGTACCAACTGCGGCTGACCCCGGACGCGCCCGCCCGGGGGATCGTCGGGCGGCCGTGGACGGGTCGAGCGGCCGGATCCGGTGGCGCACGGTACTCCGCGGGCCCGGAACGGCCCGGCGGTACGTCGCCGGGCCGTTGCCGTGTCAGGGGCCCGGCGCGCGCACCGCAACGGCGTGGCCGAGGGCGAGGGGCCGCCGGCCGTCGCACCGACTCCTAGTCCACGCCCAGGTACTGGTACGTGTACACCGAACCCCCGTCGAGGACGTACACCTCGTACGCCGAGACCGTGTCCTCGGGGGAGTCGACCCAGGGGATGCCCCCGTCCCTGGCGTAACAGAAGTAGGGCGCCGGGTCCTCTCCCGGTTCGACGGCCACGACGTCCTCCATGGCGCAGTGGACCGCCTCGACGTCGTGCTCGAAGCGGATGGTGTCCTCCACGACCTCGCGGACGCTGGGCAGTTCCGGGTACTCGAACCGGAAGGCGATGTCGCCGTACTCGTCCTCGCTCTCGACCGGGAACTCCATGGGGAGGCCGCCGTAGGTCAGGGTGCAGGTGCCGCTCTGGCCGGGTTCGTTCCGGAGATCCTCGGGGCATGCGGCGACCGCGTCCGGGTCGATGTGGGCCGCCTTCGTGGACACGTCCGTCAGCAGGAACCAGGCGACCCGCTCGGAGACGGGTGCGGAGTTGTCGGGTTCGGCGGGAAGGGCGGACGCGTCCACCTCCGGCTTGTTCGCGGGGACGGGGCCGTCGACGACGAGGGCGGAGAGCTCCTCCTGGGAGAGCTCCTCCCCGGAGGCGTCGCCTGCCGCCTCCCCGCCGGCCGCCGCGTTCGCGCCCGGGCCGGCGGCGTCGGAGGAACAGGCGGTGAGGGCGAGCGCGAGGGCGGACCAGGCGGCGACCAGGCCGAGGGGGGCGCGGGGGAGTGGGTGGTGGGAGAGCTGCACGGGGTTCCTCGACATGCTGGGGGAAGGGGACAGGCTTCGCCCGAAACAGGCGAAGCCTCACATTCTGTGCCCCTGTGTGCACGTTTGGTGCTGGTTTCGGGTTCTGTGTGTCTCAGGTCACAAAAGCGGGCCGTGCCCCGACGCTCCAGCCCTGCCCCGGGCGGTCGCGGTCACAGCTCCACGTCCTCGCCGAACCACGGCTCGACGATCCCGTCCCAGGTGCCGTCGTTGAGGGCGATGTTCAGCCACTGGTCGACGTAGTGCTTGAGGACCTCGTCGCCGAGGGGCAGCATGAAGGCCTTCTCGAAGTAGTCGAAGGGCTCGTCCGGGTGGACCGCGCACAGCTCCTCGTGCTCGTTGGCGACCCAGAGCGTCTCCGACGCGTCGGTGGTCATGACGTCGGCGTTGCCCGCGATGATCTCGTCGAAGATGGTGTTGTTGTCGTGGCGGATGAGCTCCCCCTCGGGGTAGTGCTCCTCGGCGAAGATCTCGTTGGTCCCCCCGCTGGGCATGATCGACCGCACGCCCGGCTGGTTGATCTGCTCGATCGTCCGGTAGTCGTCGACGTTCTCGCACAGGGTGATGGGCGTCTTGCCGTCCTCCATGAGTGCCGCGGAGAAGTAGACCTGCTCTGAGCGTGCCGTGCTGATCGAGATGCCGCCCGCCGCGATGTCGCAGCCGGCGAGGAAGTCCTCCATCAGGTCGTCCCAGCTGGTCTGCACCCACTCGATCTCCACGCCCATGTCGTCGGCGAGGTCGCGTGCCATGTCGACGTCGATCCCGGTGAACTCGTCGGTCCCGGGGTCGAGGTAGGTGAAGGGCCGGTAGTCGCCGGTGGTGCACACGCGCAGCGTGCCGCTGTCGAGGATCGCGCCGAGCCGGCTGCCGGCGAGGGGGTTCCCGTCGGGGGAGGCGGCGTCGGCCCCGTCGCCGGAGTCCGCGTCCGTACAGCCCGTGGCGAGGGCCAGGGCGGAGAGGGCGATGAGGGCGGTGGCGCGGGTCTTCACTGGGGGTTCTCCACTGGGGGTTCTCGGTGTCGCGTCCCGTCGCCCGCCGGGTGTCGCCCGGGCGAGGGAGCCTGTGTGACGCGCGTCATGTTACCGAGGGCGGTTTCCGCCCGTTCGGCCGCCCACGGCCTCGCACGAGGGGTCCGGCCCCAGGGGCCCGGTCGGAGGAGCGGCCTCCGGTCCCGGCGCCTGCCGGTCGAGTTTCCCCTCGGCTCGGAGGAGTGACCCGCGTCACTCATGCGGGGGCTTGAGTGTGCCGTGGCGGCACGGCTTCTCCTGGTGCACAGCCCACCCGCCACCACCGGACACGAACGAGAGGGACGAGATGGCACTGCCCGACATGATCTCCGTGGAGGACCTCTTCGACCCGCCGGAGCGCTCCGGCGCCTCGATCTCGCGCGACGGCGCCCGGATCGCCTTCCTGGCCCCGTGGAAGAACCGGCTCAACATCTGGGTCCAAGACCTCGACGGCGCCGACGAGCCCCGCTGCGTGACCGCCGACGAGACCCGCAGCGTGCAGAACTACGAGTGGACCGACGACCCGCGCTGGCTCCTCTACACCCAGGACAGCGGCGGCGACGAGAACTGGCACCTGTTCCGGGTCGACCTGGACACCCCGGGAAGCGAGGCGGTCGACCTCACCCCGTTCCCCGGCGCCAGGGTCGCGGGCTTCGAGCCCTCCAGAGGGCGGCCGGGGAAGGTGAACGTGTGGCTCAACGCCAGGTCCGCCGCGCATTTCGACGTCCACGAGCTCGACGTGGCCACAGGTGAGCTGACGCCCCTGGTGGAGAGCCCCGGCCCCGGTCAGGGGCTGTTCCAGGCAGGGGGCGCGTGGTTCGCCTCCGGGACGACCGCCGACGGCGACCTCGAGGTCTTCCGCATCGACCCGGAGACGGGGACGTCGAGTTCTGCTCTGGTGTTCGACGGCGCCGACTACCCGCTCGGGGTCCTGCCCACGCAGGCCACGCCGGACGGCACCGGTCTGTGGATCGGCTCGAACCGGGGCAGCGACCGCACCCGGCTGGCCCGGGTCGACCTGGCCACGGGTGAGGAGACCGAGGTCGACAGCCACCCGGTCCTCGACCTCGACGGTGCGCGCCGCGCCGTGGTCGACGGCTCGTCGCCGTTGATCCACAGCAGGCGGACCGGTGAGCTGATCGGGGTGCGCTACCTCGGGGAACGCCAGGTCGTCCACGCCCTGGACCCCGGTTTCGCCGAGGTCCTGGCGAACCTGGAGAAGCTGTCCGAGGGCGACGTCGGCGCACTGTCCTGCGACGACAGCGGGCGGCGCTGGATCGTCAGCTTCACGCACGACCGCGACCCCGGGGCCACCTACCTCTACGACCACGCCACCGGGGAGCACCGTCTGCTGTTCCGGCCGCACCCGCACCTGGACCCGGAGTCGCTGGCCCCGATGCGGCCGGTCACCGTCACCGCCCGCGACGGGCTGGAACTGCCCTCCTATCTGACGCTGCCCGTGGGCGTCGAGCCCTCCGGGCTGCCGATGGTGCTGATGGTCCACGGCGGGCCCTGGGCCCGCGACGCCTGGGGGTTCAACCCGGCCGTCCAACTGTTCGCCAACCGCGGGTACGCGGTGCTCCAGGTCAACTTCCGGGGGTCCACCGGTTACGGCAAGGCCCACACCCGGGCCGCGATCGGCGAGTTCGCGGGCAAGATGCACGACGACCTCATCGACGCCGTCGACTGGGCGGTCGAGCAGGGCTACGTCGATCCTGACCGGGTCGGGATCTTCGGCGGCTCCTACGGCGGCTACGCCGCGCTGGTGGGGGCCGCGTTCACCCCGGACCGCTTCGCCGCGGCCGTCGACGTCGTCGGCATCTCGAACCTCGCCACCTTCATGAGGGCCCTGCCGCCGTTCGTCCGGCCCTCGATGACCAACAGCTGGTACCGCTACGTCGGCGACCCGGACGTCCCCGAGCAGGAGGCCGACATGCTGGCCCGCTCCCCGATTTCCCGGGTGGACGACATCACCGCCCCGCTGATGGTCGTGCAGGGAGCCAACGACACCCGTGTCGTGCAGGCCGAGTCCGACCGGATCGTCGACGCACTCCGCACACGCGGCGTGGAGGTCGAGTACCTGGTCTTCCCCGACGAGGGCCACCGCTTCACCAACCCCGAGAACAAGATCGCCTTCCACCGACAGGCCGAGCGCTTCCTCGCCCGGCACCTCGGCGGACGCGAGCACCGCGGCTGACGGGGCCCGGGCGCACGGCGGGCGGGACGGGCCACGGGCCCGCCCCGTCCGCCGCGCTGACACGCCCGGCCCGGACCACCCCCGGAGCCCCACAACCGAACGCGATTCTCTACCATCCGATGTATGGACGTCCCTGAGAGCGGGGCCGCCGGAACCGGCGCCCCGAACCTGGCCGAAGGGTTTCCCGAGGCCACCCCACAAAGGTGGCGGGAACTCGTCGAGGGGGTGCTGCGCAAGAGCGGTGTCCCCGAGGAGAAGCTCGCCGACACACCCGAGTCGGCGCTGGCCACGCACACGTACGACGGGTTCGACATCGAACCCCTCTACACGGCGGAGCCCCCTGCGGCGGACCCGGGCTTCCCGGGGCTGCCCCCGTTCACCCGCGGCTACCGGCCGGGCGGGGGTGTCACCGACGGCTGGGACATCCGCGCCCGCCACACCGACGCCGACCCGGCCGCCCTGCGGCGCCGTCTGCACGCCGACCTCATGAACGGCGTGGGCTCGCTGTGGATCGCCGTCGGAGGAGCGGGCCTGCCCCCCTCCTCCCTCGGTGAGGCCCTCACCGACGTCTACCTCGACCTCGCACCGGTGGTCCTGGACCCCGGCGCCGACCACGCCGACGCCGCCACCGCGCTGCTCCGAGCCCACGCGGACGCGGGGGTCCCCGACGGCCGGGTCGTCTCCCACCTCGGCATCGACCCGCTCACCACCGCCGCGCGCGCGGGTGAGCGGCCCGACGTCATGGACCCGGCCCGGTTCGCCGCCGGACTGGCCGAGGGCCGCCCCGGTCTGGGGCTGTTCGTCGCGGACGGCACCCTCGTCCACAACGCGGGCGGCTCCGAGGCGCAGGAGCTGGGGTTCGCGATCGCCGCCGGGACCGCCTACCTGAGGGCCCTGCACGCCGCCGGCCTGGACGTCGCCGGCGCGGCGTCCAGGATCGGGTTCCGCCTGGCCGCGAACGCCGACCAGTTCAGCGTGATCGCCAAACTGCGGGCCGTCCGCGGCATGTGGAACCAGGTGCTCGCCGCCGCCGGGGTACCCGGCGACCAGCGGCGCATGAGCCTGCACGCCGCCACCTCCGAGGCGATGATGACCCGCCGGGACGCGCACGTGAACATGCTGCGCACCACCGTGGCGTGTTTCGCGGCGGGGGTCGGCGGCGCGGACGCCGTCACCGTCGCCCCGTTCGACTCGGCGGTGGGCCTGCCCGACGACTTCGCGCGCCGTATCGCCCGCAACACCCAGTCGCTCCTGATCGAGGAGTCGCACCTGGCGCGGGTCATCGACCCGGCCGGGGGGTCGTTCTACGTGGAGGCCCTGACCCGCGACCTGTACCGGACGGGTTGGGAGTTCTTCCAGGAGTTGGAGGCCGCGGGCGGAGCGGCCGAAGCCGTGGGGGACGGGCTGCTGCGCGAGCGGGTCGACCAGGTGTGGGAGCGCCGCCGCCGCGACCTGGCCCACCGGGCGTCACCGCTGACCGGGGTCAGCGAGTACCCCGCCCTGGCCGAGAAACGCCTGGTCCGCGAGGCCGACCCGGCCGCGGTGACCGGGACCTGGTTCCCGGTGCGCCGGTACGCCGGGGACTTCGAGGCCCTGCGGGACCGCGGTGACGCCCGGGAGGACGCGACGGGGTCGCGTCCGACGGCGTTCCTGGCCACCCTCGGACCGGTCGCGGCGCACACCGCGCGCGCGTCGTTCGCCGCCAACCTCCTCGCCGCGGGCGGGGTGGCGGTGGAGGAACCGGGGCCGCTGGCCGACGCCCACGACGCCGCCGTGGCGTTCGCGGCCTCCGGGTGCGGGGTCGCGGTGATCTGCTCCTCGGACAGGGTCTACGCCGAGCACGCCGAGAGCGTCGCACGGGCGCTGCGTGGGGCCGGGGCACGCCGGGTGCTGCTCGCGGGCCCGCCGCGCGACGCCTACCGCGAGGCCGGGGTGGACGCCTTCGCCCACCGGGGCTGCGACGCGGTCGCCCTGCTGACGGACCTGGTCGACGTCCTGGCCAGCGAGCCGCCGGCCCCACCCACGACTGCCCAGGGGGCGCACACATGATCCCCGACTTCTCCACCGTCGCCCCGCAACCGCCCGGGGCCGACACCGCGGCTCCCGCCGGCGCCGCCTCCTGGCGGGCCGCCGTCGAGGCCGCCACGGGCAAGGCCGCGGATGCCCTGGAGTGGGAGACCCCCGAGGGCATCTCCGTCAAACCCCTCTACACGTCCGCCGACCGTGCGGGCCTGGACTTCGTGGACGGCCTCCCGGGCATCCCGCCGTACCTGCGCGGCCCCTACCCGACCATGTACGTCAACCAGCCCTGGACGATCCGCCAGTACGCCGGGTTCTCCACGGCACAGGAGTCCAACGCCTTCTACCGGCGCAACCTCGCCGCCGGCCAGAAGGGGCTCTCCGTCGCCTTCGACCTGGCCACCCACCGCGGCTACGACTCCGACCACCCGCGGGTGGCGGGCGACGTCGGCATGGCCGGCGTGGCCATCGACTCCATCTACGACATGCGCCAGCTGTTCGACGGCATCCCGCTGGACCGGATGAGCGTGTCCATGACCATGAACGGGGCGGTTCTGCCCGTCCTGGCGCTGTACATCGTCGCCGCCGAGGAGCAGGGTGTCCCCCCGGAGAAGCTGTCCGGGACCATCCAGAACGACATCCTCAAGGAGTTCATGGTCCGCAACACCTACATCTACCCGCCGCAGCCGTCGATGCGGATCATCTCCGACATCTTCGCGTTCACCTCGCAGCGGATGCCGCGCTTCAACTCCATCTCCATCTCCGGGTACCACATGCAGGAGGCCGGGGCCACGGCCGACCTGGAACTGGCGTACACCCTGGCGGACGGCGTCGAGTACATCCGTGCGGGTCGGAAGTCCGGACTGGAGGTCGACGCGTTCGCGCCGCGCCTGTCGTTCTTCTGGGCCATCGGCATGAACTTCTTCATGGAGGTCGCCAAGCTCCGCGCCGCCCGGCTGCTCTGGGCGCGACTGGTCAAGGACCTCGGTGCGACCAGGGACAAGTCGTTGAGCCTGCGCACCCACTCCCAGACCTCGGGCTGGTCGCTCACCGCCCAGGACGTGTTCAACAACGTGGCCCGCACCTGCGTGGAGGCGATGGCCGCCACGCAGGGGCACACCCAGTCGCTGCACACCAACGCCCTGGACGAGGCCCTGGCCCTGCCCACGGACTTCTCCGCGCGTATCGCCCGCAACACCCAGCTGCTCCTCCAGCAGGAGTCCGGGACGACACGGGTCGTCGACCCGTGGGGCGGCAGCTACTACGTCGAGCGCCTCACCCAGGAGCTGGCCGCGAAGGCGTGGGAGCACATCCGGGAGGTGGAGAGGGCGGGCGGCATGGCCGCCGCGATCGACGCCGGGCTGCCCAAGATGCGCATCGAGGAGGCCGCGGCACGCACCCAGGCGCGCATCGACTCCGGCCGCCAGCCGGTGATCGGCGTCAACAAGTACCGCCCCGACTCGGCCGACGAGATCGACGTCCTCAAGGTCGACAACTCCAGTGTGCGGACCCAGCAGCTGGACAAGCTGCGCCGCCTGCGCGAGGAGAGGGACGGGGGGGAGGTGCGCCGCGCGCTCGCCGCCCTCACGGAGGCCGCGGGGCGCGAGTCCAAGGCGGACGAGGGGCTGACGAACAACCTCCTCGCCGCGGCCGTGGACGCGGCCCGGGCCAAGGCCACCGTCGGCGAGATCTCCGACGCCATGGAGAAGGTCTTCGACCGCCACTCTGGTCAGATCCGTACGATTCAGGGTGTGTACAGGAACGAGGCGGCGGGCAGCGCCGACGCGGCCGGGCTCATGGAACGCGTCAACCAGCGCGTGGACGACTTCACGGAGGCGGAGGGCCGACGCCCCCGCATCCTGGTCGCCAAGATGGGGCAGGACGGCCACGACCGGGGCCAGAAGGTCATCGCCACCGCGTTCGCCGACCTGGGCTTCGACGTCGACGTCGGCCCGCTGTTCCAGACCCCGGCGGAGGTCGCCGTCCAGGCCGTGGAGGCGGACGTGCACGTGGTCGGGGTGTCGTCGCTGGCGGCCGGGCACCTCACCCTGGTGCCCGCCCTCCGCGAGGAGCTGGCCGGGCTGGACAGGGAGGACATCATGATCGTGGTCGGCGGTGTCGTCCCCCCGCAGGACTTCGACGCCCTGCGGGCGGCGGGGGCGGCGGCGATCTTCCCCCCGGGGACGGTCATCGCCGAGGCCGCCGTCGATCTGCTCGACCAGTTGGAGGAGCGGCTGGGCGTTCACGGGGAAGGGCTGTAGCGGCACGGGCCGAGAGACCGGAAGGGGAGCAGGAGTGGGCGACGAGGGTTCCGTACCGAGGACGCGGGCCGGCGGGAGGCGTCCGGTCGACGTGGGCGCCCTCGCCGAAGGGGTCCTGTCCGGACACCGCCCGACGCTGGCGCGGGCGATCACACTGGTGGAGTCCCGCCGGCCGGACCACGCCGAGGCCGCCCAGGAACTCCTCGTCCGCCTGCTCCCGCACACCGGGAAGGCCCACCGTGTGGGGATCACGGGGGTGCCGGGCGTCGGCAAGTCCACGTTCGTCGACACGCTGGGCACGCGCCTGACCGGCGCCGGGCACCGTGTCGCGGTCCTGGCCGTGGACCCGTCGTCCACGCGCACCGGCGGGAGCATCCTGGGGGACAAGACCCGGATGGCCCGCCTGGCGGTCGACCCGAACGCCTTCATCAGGCCCTCGCCCACCGCCGGGACCCTGGGCGGGGTCGCGCGGGCCACCCGGGAGACCATGCTGCTGATGGAGGCGGCCGGGTTCGACGTGGTGCTGGTCGAGACGGTGGGCGTCGGCCAGTCGGAGGTGACCGTGGCCGCCATGGTGGACTGCTTCCTGTTCCTCACCCTGGCCCGCACGGGAGACCAGCTCCAGGGCATCAAGAAGGGCGTGCTCGAACTGGTCGACGTGGTCGCGGTCAACAAGGCCGACGGCTCCCACGCCGACGACGCCCGCAAGGCGGCCCGCGAGCTGTCGCGGGCGCTGCGGCTGCTCCAGCCGGTGCACCCGGAGTGGCGCCCGCCGGTGCTCACGTGCAGCGGGCTCACCGGTGACGGGTTGGACGAGGTGTGGGACGCGGTCCTTCGGCACCGCGGTGTGCTGGAGGCCGACGGGGCCTTCGCCGAGCGCCGCCGGAGCCAGGGCGTCAGCTGGATGTGGGACCAGGTCCGGGACAGGCTGATGGACTCGTTCCTGCGCGACCCGGGAGTGAGTTCCCTCATTCCGGGGATGGAGGACGGGGTGCGTTCGGGGGAGACGACGGCGACCCTCGCAGCACGCACCCTGCTGGAGTCCTTCACGCAGGGTGACCCTCCCCAGGAGGGGTGAACACACCGTGACCGGACCCGGGGCGGAGCTCCGGTCTCTGTTGCGGGGGCGTTCACAGCGGGTTCCATGTCGTGAAATGACCCAACGTGAACGGGTGATATCACCTGCACAGAGGGAGGTTCGTGCCCACGAGGCGAAAATTTCTTGCCCTATGCCATTCCCGAACGGGCGGTTCGCTTATACCGTGTGTGTCCAACGACTTACCAGACTCGCGGACGCGTAGGCGTCTTCCCTTCGGTGGTCCGGTTCTGTGGGAGTGGTCCGGGCCAGGTGGGCGCGGCCCGCCTGTCTGCGTATGGTTAAGCGAGGGACCCCTCACCATCTCAATGTGGGGCCGGGAGGAGTGAACGTGCACAGGCTTGGGCTGAGCACGCGGGTAGAGAGCCGCAGCGTCATCGTCGCGATCGAGGGAGAACTCGACATCGCGACCGCCGCAGACCTCCAGGAACACGTCCAGTCCGCCGTCAAGGACCACGGTCCCTGGCTGATCCTGGACCTGTCCGGTCTGGACTTCATGGACTCGAGCGGTCTGAACGTCATCATCAACGCGTACCGAACCGTCCGTGACATGGGCGGATCGCTGGCGCTGGCCGCTCTCAACGAGCGCGTCACCAAGGTCGTCCGCCTGGTCGGCCTGCACCGCCAGGTCCCGGTCCACCAGACCGTGGCCACCGCCGTGGCGGCCATGGAGGCGCTGGAGGCCAAGCGGCAGGCCGGGTAGCCTCCGGTCGCATGAGCCGATTCCTCCCCCGTAGCCCCCTCGACGTGTCGTGGGACCACAACAGCCACTACCACGGCCACCTGCTGCGCCAGGTGCTCCCGCCCGGCCCGCCCGTCGACCGCAGGGGCCGCCCGGGGCCGTCGCGCGGGGGACCGGCGGACGCGCTCCCCGCGCGTTCCCGTGCTCTCGACGTCGGGTGCGGTGGCGGCAGGTTCGCCCGGGTTCTCGCGACCCGGGGCTTCAGGGTCGACGCCATCGATCCGGCGAGCCGGATGATCGACATGGCGCGGACACTGACACCGCCCCGGCTGCCGATCGACTACAGGGTGGCCTCCCTGGGGGAGGCCGAGCTGGACCCGGAGGGGTACGGGTTCGTCAGTGCGGTCTCCAGCATCCACCACATGCCGTTCGGGCCGTCCCTCGAACGGATGGCGTCCGCCCTCGCCCCCGGCGGAACCCTGGCCGTCCTCGGCCACTACCGGGAGCACAGCTGGTCCGACGCGGCCGTGAGCCTGGCCGCCCTCGGACCGCAGTGGACGATCGGGGCGGGGTTGCGCGTGGCGCGCACCCTCACCGGCACGCCCGACCTGCACAGGGTGGGCCCCACGGCGGAGATGCCCGTGTGCGAGCCCGGCATGGACCTGGACGAGATCGCCGGAGCCGTCCGCCGGCACCTGCCCGGCACCCGACTGCGCAGGCTGTTGTTCTGGCGGTACTCCCTGGTCTACACCCGCCCCGCCTAGGTCCTGTTCTCTGCCTCCTTCCGGGCCTCGCGTCCGCCAGGCTTCCTCTCGCCGCGCCTCTGCGCTCGTGAGGCACGACCAGGCTGCACCTCGCACGTCGTCGTGCGAGAGATCGCCCGGACGGCCGCTCGCGGACCCGAAGGCCTCCTGGAAAACACTCCCCGGATCCCGCCCCTCCACTCCCTGGACCCCGCCCTTCCCTGCCGCCCCGCGAGGTCTCTGCCCCTGCCCCTGCCCCTGCCCCGGCTCCCAGGCCCCCGGGCCCCTCGAACCCTCCGGGTGAACCTCTCCCCTCCCCGTGGGGCTCCGGCCTCTTCTCCCGTCTCCCCCGCGAGGCGCTGCCTCCGCTCCGGCCTCCCCGTCGCCCCGTGAGACGCCTGCCCCGCTCCGCGCGCCACCGCGACCAGCGGGAGCAGCCCGAATCTCCCCTGTGGACAACCCGGTGCGCCCCGCCCCGGCGGGGAAGTATGGAGGAGGACGGAAGACGGAGGTGACAGCCGTGCTGGTGATTCCACTGGATCGGATCCACCCGGACTCGGCCGCGCTGGTCGGCGGCAAGGCCGACGGGCTCGGCGAGGTGATCAGGGCGGGTGAGCGGGTTCCCCCGGGATTCTGCGTGACCACCGGGGCGCACCGCTCCGGGACGGTCCCCGAGGACGAGGTGGCCGCCGCGTACACGGCGCTCGGCGGCGGGCCCGTCGCCGTGCGGTCGAGCGCCACGGCCGAGGACCTGCCCGACGCCTCGTTCGCCGGCCAGCAGGACACCTACCTCGACGTCGAGGGGGTCGACGACCTGGTCGCCGCCGTCAGGCGGTGCTGGGACTCCCTCCGGACCGACCGGGCCGTCGCCTACCGGCGGGACCGGGGCATCGACGACGCGTCCGTGCACATGGCCGTCATCGTCCAGCGCATGGTCCGCCCCCGCGCGGCCGGGGTGCTGTTCACCGCCAACCCCGTCACCGGCACCCGGGAGGAGACCGTCGTGGACGCGGTGCGGGGGCTCGGCACCGCGGTCGTGGACGGCACCGTGCGGCCCGACCACTACGTGGTCCACCCCGACGGGAGCACCGACGGGCCCGTCGGCGGCTGCCTCTCCTCCGACGAGGTGGGCGCACTCCTCGCGGCGGGCACCCGGCTCCAGTCCCGCCTCGGCGCCCCGCAGGACGTCGAGTGGGCCCTCGACCGCGAGGGCACCCTCTGGATACTCCAGTCCCGTCCGATCACCACCCTGTTCCCCCTCCCCGCCCGACCCGGTGACGGTCCCCGCGCCTACGTCGAGACCGGCAACCTGCAGGGCATGCTCCGGCCCTTCACCCCCATGGGGATGTCCGGGGCCCGGGCCGCCGCCTCCGCGTGGTTCCGTGACGTGGCGAGGGCCGGGAGCGGCGGGTGGGACCGGATGATGGCCGACGTGGGCGGGCGGTTCTACCTCGACCTCACCCCGCTCCTGCGCAACCGTGTGCTCCGCGGCTCCCTGCCAGGCCTGATGCGGCTCTACGGCCCCCGTGTTTCCGCGTCGGTCCGCGCGCTCCTGGACGATCCCCGGTTCGCGCCCCGGCGGGGCGGTCGCGTCGACCCCCGGGCCGTGGCCAGGACCGTCGCCGCGGTGGCACCGCTCACCCGCGACCTTCTCGCGGAGGCCGTGACAGCGCTGGCCTTCCCCGACGACACCCGGCGCCGCGTCCTCCGGGCCGGTCCGGAGATCCGACGGCACATCACCGAGTCCGCCCGGGACGTCGACACGGCCGGCGAGCGGCTGTCGTACGCCGAGGAGGTCCAGACCCCGGTGATGACGGGCAGCATGACCCCGATGCTGGGGGCCCTGTACGTCGGCATCCTCTCCGCCAGGGCGCCCCTGCTGCTCCTCCGGGGCGTGGCCACCGCGGAGGAGGTCGCCACGGTCCTCGGGGGCATGCCGCACAACGTCACCACGGAGATGGACCTGGCGCTGTGGCACCTGGCCGAGGGGGCCCGGCCCCACCGCGACCTGCTCCAGGGGACGCCACCGGCCGAGCTGGCCCAGCGGTACCGTGCCGGGGAGCTTCCCGAGATCGGGCTCGGCGGCTTCCTCGAACGCTACGGGCACCGGGGCGCGGCGGAGATCGACGTCGGGGTGCCGCGCTGGGCGGAGGACCCCGCGCCGCTGTTCGGCGCCATCGCCAACTACCTGCGGGTGGAGGACCCGGAGCAGGCGCCCGACCGCCGTTTCGCCCGGGCCGTGGCGGAGGCGGAGCGCATGCGGGACGAGCTGGTGCGGCGGGCGAGGGAGTCCAGACCGGTGCGTGCGCGGTTGGCCGAGTTCTTCTTCGGTCGGGCCCGCGCGCTCTCCGGTCTGCGCGAGTACCCCAAGTTCGCGCTGCTGTTCGCGATCGCGGAGATGCGCCGCCAGCTCCTCCTGGTCGGGGAGGCGCTGGTGGCCGAAGGGCGGCTGGACGCCCCCGACGACATCATGTTCCTCGACCTCGGGGAGGCCCGGACCGCGGTCGACGGCACGGACCTGCGTCCGCTCGTCGCCCGGCGCCGGGCCGTGTACGCGCGGGAGCGCCGACGCCGCAGGGTGCCCCAGGTTCTGTTGTCCGACGGGACGGACGTGGAGACGACCCTGCCCGCGCTGTCCGCAGGGGAGGCCGGTGCCGGTGAGCTGGTCGGGGTCGCTGCGTCGGCGGGGACCGCGACGGGTGTGGCGAGGGTGGTCCACGATCCGGTCGGGGCCTCGCTGAGACCCGGGGAGATCCTGGTCGCGCAGACCACCGACCCGGGTTGGACGCCGCTGTTCATGACCGCCGGAGGGGTGGTGGTGGAGACCGGTTCGACGGTGGCGCACGGGCCGACCGTCGCCCGCGAGTACGGCATTCCCTGCGTGATCTGCGTGCCCGGCGTCACCGAGCTGATCCGCGACGGCCAGACCATCACGATCGACGGGGGTGCGGGCACGATCCAACTGGAGGATTGAGGGCTGAGGGCTGAGGGCTGAGGGCTGAGGGCTGAGGGCTGAGGGCTGAGAGCTGGGACCGGGGCTGAAGACTGGCGCTGGGACCGGGCTCGGGACCGGGCGCGGCGGGTTGGGACCGGGACCGGGACCGGGCGCGGCGGGTCGAGGACCGCGGACTGAGGACCGCGACCGAGGTCCGGGCACTGGGCGCCGGGGCCGGGTCGGGAACGGTCGGTTCACGCGTGTGGGTCCTCGGTGGTCCCGGGGCCCGGGTTCCCCACCGGTGAGAGCAGCGTGCTGAGGGCGACGGCGCTGTCGATGAGGGCTCGCGACCGGGTGTCGATGCTCGCGACCCGGGCGGCCAGCGCCGTCGCCACCTCCTCCCACCGGCGGCTACGCCGCAGTTCGGGCATCAGGGCCCGGAGCGTGGCGACCCGGTAGCCGGACAGGCGCAGCTGATGGACGATCCGCGCGTCCCGGACATCGTCGGGGAGGTACCGGCGCGGGCCCCGCGGAGAGGACCGCGGGGGCACGACGAGGCCCTCGGCCTCCCAGTGCCGCAGCGTCGAGGGCCGCACACCGAGTGCGGTGGCGAGCTCGGAGATGCCCATCGCATCCGAGGGGCGCACATCGTCGATCAGTTCGCCGGAGATCGACGCGGCGGCCTTCTCGGCCAGCGCGAGTTCCCGCCGCTCGGTGTGGAGCCGCGCGTGCGCCGCGTCGAGCAGGGCGAGCGCTTCCGCGACGGGACCCGCGTGCACCGCACGCATGATCCTCTTGGCCTCGACCGGCCCCGTGCCGCTCGCGAGAGCCCGATAGGCGAGCGCGGAACCCAGATGCGACGCGTCGTAGGTCCGGTATCCCGTGTCGGTGCGCGGGACCGGGGGCAGCACGCCGTCCCGTTCGAGGTTGCGCACCTGTTGGACGGAGTACCCGCTCCGGCGCGCGACGTCGATGGTCCGCAGGACAGCCGACTTGCGACTTCTCACCTGCCCGCCTCGGTGTCTTCGGCCCCAAGTCTCCACAAGCACATGAAGGAAACACTAGAGGGCATGACGATCGAAGACATCATGGGGTTCGTCGGCGACCTCGACGGCATTCTGACCCTCCGACCCGGGCCCGGGGACGGCTCGCCCGAGATCAGCTGGGGCGACACGTTCTTCTACTACGCCCCTGACGGCAAGGTCCCGCAGACGACCCAGCCGTTCGCGACGATCGTGACCAAGGACTATCCGGAGGACACGTCGTCGCGACTGGACCGCGCCGACACCTTCCGCCTGAACCTCTCCGTCGGGAAGGACGCCTTCGAGGCTCGGACGGGTCGGCAGCCGCGTGAAGCGGCCACGGAGGAGGCCGACACGAGCGAGAGCGACGTCCTGTTCGCGCACCCCGTCTACGCGACGCTGGGCTGGCTGGCCGTGGTCAACCCGGGACCGCGGACGGAGGCGGCGGTCCGTGAGCTGCTGGGCACGGCCCACCGCCTGGCACGCTCGCGCCACGAGCGGCGTTCCGGGGCGGGTCCGCTCTGACCGGCCGCCCCCGGTGACGGGGGAGGGGCGGTCACATGCCGCCTCCACCGTCACCGCCGGAGGAGCCGCCGCTCCCCCCGCCGCTGTCACCACCGCCCCAGCCGGAGCTGCCGCCGCCTCCACCCCAGCCCCCGCCGAAGCCGCCGCCGTCATGGCCGATCCAGCCGGGGCCGCCCGTGCCGTGGCCGCCGTACGACGGCCCGGGGGGCGGTGGGGGCGCGAACGATCCGCCGTGCTCCGGGCCCGGGGTACCGGTACCCGTGCCACCGTGCTCCTCGCCGGGGGCGCCGGTACCCGGATCGCCGTGGGCAGGCTGCGGGCCGGCCCCGGGTGACGTCGCGTGACCCGGGGTCGAGGAGGCCGGGTATCCCCGACGGCCCGGATACGGAGGTCGCCCCGGCCCCGCGGCCCACCAGGGCGCACCCGGGTGACCGGGGCCCCGGGGCGGCGCCGGCGGCTTCGCCCGCACCAGGGCGACGAGCAGGAGGATGACCGCTCCGCAGATCAGCAGTGCCACCAGGATCGTGAGGCCCGTCGACACGGTGCTGAGGAGGAGGTACTGGTCGGGCGGCAACCCCAGGGCGATGAGCGCCGGGAGGAGGGTGGCGCGGACGGCCCGGAGGAGCGCGGCCGAGACGAACAGGATGCCCGCGGTCCGCACCGCGCCCGGGGAGCGCGGGGATCTGCGGGCACGCACGAGGGCGACGACTCCGACCGCCGCGATCGGCCCCGCGACGACCACCGCGGTGACGAGGGTGCTCAGGAAGTACACGGTGGTCTCCTCAGGATGCCTGGTGCGCTCGTGGGCCCGAGCCCGGGAGAGGGGGCGCTCCGGGAGGACCGTCGGGGGTCTGGGGTCGTCTGGTCGCCGCGATCACCAGCAGCATCAGGCCCGCCGCGAGCACGAGGTCGGCCAGGGCGAACAGGAACGGTGGGAGTGCCCCGTAGCCGAGGGTGGTGTGGAGGTAGAAGCCGCCGACCCTGACGGCGCCTTCCAGGAGCGCTCCGGCGGTGATGAGCGAGCCGGCCGTGGCGACCAGCCCCCTGCGGCCGGGCGGTGCCGAGACGGTGAGGATGAGGACCCCGATGCCGACGACCACGAGCAGGACGGCGGACAGCGCGGCGAGGAGGATGGGGGCGGGTGACAGGACGGTCATGGGGGCCTCCGAGGGGTGGGACACCACGACCATGAAGACGCGTGGGCGCTGAGTCCGGTTCTGGCCGATTGCGGCCGGACGGGTTCCGGCGGCCGTCCGCGCGGCCCTCCCGCACCCGCACCGCCCTGCCGGGGACGACGGCCCCGTGCCATCATGTGAGTGCGTTGCGCCAGGCAGGTGCGGTGCGTAACATCTCATCGAATCGGTTCGACAATGGACGGGACGGCACTTGCGGATCTCCGATGTGGCCAGGCACGCCGGAGTGTCTCCCAGCACGGTCTCCTACGTCCTCAGCGGTAAGCGCTCGATCTCCGAGGCCACCACGCGCCGGGTCCGGGAGAGCATCGAGGCGCTCGGATACCAGCCCCACGCGGGCGCCCGCTCGCTCGCCAGCCGCCGCAGCAACGTGATCGCCCTGGTCATCCCGCTGCGCGAGGACGTCCACGTCCCTGTCGCGATGCGCTTCGCCGTCTCCGTGGTCACCGCTGCCCGCGCCGTCGACCACGACGTCCTCCTCCTCACCCAGGGGGAGGGGCCCGACGGGCTGCGCCGTGTCGCCGGGAGCGCGATGGTGGACGGCGTGATCGTCATGGACGTGGAGGCCGACGACGCGCGCGTGCCCGTCCTGCGCTCCCTCGACCTGCCGTCGGTCCTGATCGGGGTTCCGGAGGACACCGAGGGGCTGACCTGCGTCGACCTGGACTTCGCGGCGGCCGGTGCGGCGTGTGTGCACCACCTCGCCGACCTGGGGCACACCGAGGTGGCGTTCGTCGGCCAGCCCCCGTCGGTCTACGAGCGGCGCACGGGGTTCGCCGAGCGCACCGTCGCCGGGTTCGAGGAGGCGGCTGTCGCGCGCGGTGTCCGCGCCACCTCGCACCCCTGCTCGCCCGACACCGTTCGCGAGGTCGCGGACACCTTGGTCAGGGAGCGCCCCGGCCTCACGGGCCTCATCGTTCACAACGAACCCTCCGTGGGGTCGCTGCTCGACGCGTTCGCGGAGCACGGGCTCACCGTCCCCGAGCTGTCCGTGGTCGCGATCGGCCCCGTTCCGCCCGGCGTTCCGCCGCTCACCTCGGTGGACCTTCCCGCGGAGGAGGTCGGCGCCCGGGCCGTCGGCCTGCTCATGGACAAGATCGACGGGCCCGCGCACGCGGGTGTCACCCTGCTGGAGCCGAGGCTGACCGCGAGGAGGAGCGCCACCACCCGGGCCTGACGAGCGCGGGCTCGCGCCCACGGCCACCGCGTGTGGTCGGAGTTCTACTGTTCGGTTTTCGGTCGGTGTGTGGTGAAGGTGGCCCGGACGAGGGTGCCCAGGCCGGGTGCGAGCCGGTGGAGGTCGTGGGCCAGGTCGCGGCGGCCGGTGGACAGGTCCGCCAGGCCGCCCCGGTAGGAGCGGGAGAGCATGGAGGGGGTCGGGGCGATCACGCCGCCACCCCCGCACGCCCGCCCCACACCCACGGCTGAACCAGGAGCTGGGGCCGGGGCTGCGCCCGGTCCGGGCGCCGGTCCTGCTGCGCGAGCCACACACGGGCGAGGCGGGTGAAGGTGCGCCAGTCGTCGGCGTCCTCGCACACGGGGGCCGCCACCTGCGGGGCCGGTGCTGTCCGCGGGAGGGCCTCGTGTCGGACGGGTGCTCCGAGCGGCGCGGACGCGGCGCTCCGGGGGAGGCCGGGGGCGGGGTCGGAGGCGAGGAGGTCGCCGGAGAGCGGGACGTCGCGGTGGGCCCAGCCGCACATGCGGGCGGTGGCCTCGGCCTGGATGCGGTCGAACTCCCGTGCGCGGTCCGCGGACCGTGCCAGGTCGCGGAAGCGCTCGCGGGCGGAGGCGTCCTCGTGCGCGGCGTAGTACAGCCTGACCAGGGCGAGGTCGTCGGCGGGCCGCTCGGGGGCGGGGGCCGGACGGGGGTCCGGGACGCGGGCGAGCGCGGGGACGGGCACGGAGGCGGGGGACACCGGGACGGGTTCCGGGGCCGGGGGGAGCGCGGGCCGGCCGGTGGCCGCGCCGATCCGCGCGAGGGCGAGGATCAGGGCCGTCGCGTACCGGCGGACCCGGGTCGAACGGCGGCGGAGTGCCGCGGCGGAGGAGTGCCGTCCGCGCGGCGGGGAGAACAGGTTCAGGAGCGGGCCGAAGGCGCGGTCCAGGACGGCAGCGCTAAACTGTCGCATGCTGGCAATTCCTTTGGTTAAAGGTCGTGAAGTTGCTGGCCACGGCCCCGGACGGCTTCAACCGTCGCGGGGTCACCGTGTGGAGCGGGGTGTGGGATCGGTGCCAGAGTAGAGCAGAATTCTGGGAGGGGGAGAGTTTTTTCGAGAAGGAGCCGAAAAAAACTTTCGGAGGGCCGTGTTCGCGCAGCTCAGGTCATCCCAAAAAGTGGATTCTGCTCTTTCCTTCCTGTCTGAACAATCCCTGATGTCGCTCTTGGTGTCCTTTGTTCAGGGTGTGGGAATTGGGGGAAACGGGGCGGTGGGGTGGTGTCCAGGAACAGGGCGTCCCAAACCCTCGGCCCGGTCCCCGGTGTTGCGCGTCCCCGTTTCAGCCGTCGGCGCGCAGGGTCGCGATGAGGACCGCGATACGGTCGGCGTCGCGCACCGCGCCGGTCTCCAGCGCCAGGTGATGGACCTCCTCCAGGGCGCAGATGACCGCGTCGTCGTCCCGCTCCGCCTTCATCATGTGCGTGATCTGCGTCCTCGGGTAGCGGCGGTGGCCGCCCAGGGTCTTGACCGAGGTGAGCTGGCCCTCCTTCTCCCAGCGGATGACGGTCTTGGGATCCACCCGGAACAGGCGGGCGACCTCGCCGGGGGTCAGGAGGTCCTCGACGCGGTCCATCAGGTGGGGCAGGGCGGCGGGGGTGGGCACGGTGCGTTCTCCTCGGATCGTGAGCGTGGCGGCAGCGGACTGGGTCGGCGGGCGGGCACAGGGGGCCGGCGGGGCGGTCAGGGCGGCGGAGGACGACGGGACGGGCAGGGCGGCGGGGCACTCGGCGCGGGCCGGCGCGCGGGTCACGCTGACGCGGCGGGCCTGGGAGGTCCCGGACCCGCCCGGCACGTGTGCGGTGCGACGGCGGAGCTCTCTTCGAGAACGGGGTGTGTCCCCGCCGCACCGGCCTCAGGGGGTGTCGATCACCGCGCGGATCGTGAGCGGACCCATCGTGGTGCCCCGCCACTCCCACTCCCAGTCCCAGTACACGGTCAGCTCCTCGACCAGGCGCAGGCCGGAGCGCGGATCGCGGCCGGGCTCGCCCAGGCGCGGGTACGGGATGCGCGCGCCGGGCCTGGGGCCGTTGTCGGTCACCCGCAGGGCGAGCAGGAACGGGTTCTGGTCGATCACGACGTGCACGTTCCCGCCCGGCGCCCCGCTGAGCGTGTGGCGGTGGGCGTTCGACACGAGGGCGACCGCGACCCGCATGACGCAGTTCGCCGCGGGACCGAGAACGGTCCCGTGCACCCACGCGCGGAGAACGGTGTAGTCCTGCTCGTGGCCGAGGACGATGCCGCTCCGGTGGCGTTCCTCGAACCGGAGCCGGTGCGGGTAGGGGACGGGTTCGGGTTCCGGCTCCGGCCCCGGAACGGCTGGGGGCGCGGCGGTGGGCTGCATTCGTCTCACCTCGTGGTCTGTGTCATCCGGGTGGGCTCCTCGTTCTGGCGGCCGTCTGCGGCTCCGACCGCCGGACCGCCCCTGTGTCGGGCGGCCGCCCCTTCCGGTCCCTCGACGGACGAGGCGGCCCCACGCGGCCCGGGTCCCTCCGGGGTCCGGGCGCGCGCCTCCCGACCCGTGGTCAGGAGGCCGGGGAGCAGCCCCTTTCCGCCGCATCGCAGCGGGTCCGGGCCCCTCCAGGAGAGAACTCTTCCACTCACACCATTTCCTGGTCTACATTCATTAGGAAAGACGGTGCTTTTCGTATGCCGTGCGATGACAACCGATAATCCAGCGATATGAGCGATGAGGTGTGGAGAAGTGGATTCCGCACGCGAGCGGTTCGGTCTTCTGGTGCGGAAGTACCGCCTACAGGCAGGTATGACGCAACAGGAGCTGGCGCAGGCGGCCGTGATCGCGCAGAGCACGGTGAGCGAGTTGGAGCGCGGCATGAAAGGGACGCGGCGTGAGCAAGTGGTACGCATCGACAGGGCTCTTATCGCGCACGACGTCCTTCTGAATTCGTGGGATACGGCCTTCTCCCCGTCCGGGATGAACACCTACTTCCGCGACGTGGCGGAGGCCGAGCAGACGGCGGTGGAGATCCGTGAATACGCTTTGGGGCTGGTGCCGGGCCTGTTCCAGGTGGCGGCGTACGCCCGTGTGGTGAGCCAGATCGGTTCGCCGCACGCCTCCCCGGACGCCATCGAGCAGATCGTCGCCGCGCGATTGAAGCGGCAGGAGATCTTCAAGAGGCCCCACCCCCCCAGGGTGACGGTGCTCCTGGACGAGACCGTACTGCTCCGGGGCTTCTCGGACCCCGACGTGATGCCCACCCAGATCGGTCACCTCATCGCGGAGTCGCACCGGCCCCGGGTGACCATCCAGGTCGTCCCGATGCGGACAGAGGGCCACGCCGGTCTGGGCGGCGCGTTTATGCTTAGTTCCGCCCCTGACCGTGGCACTTTCGCCTATGTCGAGGGCCACAAAGCGGGTATGTCCCTCAAGGAACCGGAGATCGTGGCCAGTTATGACCGGACCTTCGCGGAGCTGAGGAGCGCTGCGCTGCCGGTTCCCGCGTCACGGTCTCTGATGGAACGGATTCGAGGCGGTAACGCATGATGGGCCAGACCTGGCAGAAGTCCAGTTACAGCAACGGGGACGGTGGGAACTGCGTGGAAGCGCGGGTCCACGTGATGGGTGGGAGCTGGATGACGTCCAGCCACGGCACGGGTGGCACCCGCGCCGAGGCGCGGACCGACACCGCCGCATCCCGTGTGCACCTGCGTGACACGCAGAACCGCGAGCTCGGCCACCTGTCGGTGCCCGTCCGCGAGTGGGACGCCCTGCGTCTCACGCTCAGCGGCCAGTAGTCTCCGCGCACAGTTCCGCCCCCTGCCAGGGCTGTTGGCAGGGGGCGGTTGTGTTCTGCTCGCCCAGGCTACCCGCAGGTCACCGCCTGCGCCGGTGACCAAAGTCCCCTCCCGGAGTGTCAGACGACAGTCGCGTCCCGTACTCGTCCGTGCTCAGGACGCCACGGTCGCGCACCTGCCGTCACAACCGGAATCAGACGCCCCACGCGCACCGGTCTCCGACCGTCGCCCCTCACGCGGGACCGGCAGCCCGTCCGGCGCACACAGCCACCCCCGCCGGCCCTCGCGGATATCGGTGTTCTCCGGCATCGTCCCCACGATGCCCGGAATCCAGGCGGAGGAGGTCCGTGTCCTACACCGCCACCGCCACCGCCACCGACACCGCCGCCGTCGTCGACGGTCGCGCCCGCCTGGGTCGCGCGTGCGGCGTCCCGGGCCCGAGCACCTCCGGGCCCACTGGGGGGAGCGGAGGGACCCGGGCCGGGAGGGGCACGGATCAGCGCACGCCGAGCAGGTGCTCCAGGGCGAGCTGGTCCAGGCGCTCGAAGTGGTATCCGCGCCCGCCCACGTCGGCGAGGTCGATCTCCTCCGCCAGGACGTCCGCCAGGCTCTCGCCCTCACCCAGCGTCGGCAGGGACAGCTCGGGCACGCGCGAGGCCTCCAACGCCGCCGCGACCTCGGGGTCGGCGCGGAACGCCGCCGCCTTCTCCTTGAGGATCAGGTAGTTGCGCATGCACGCCGAGGCCGACTCCCACACGCCGCTCATGTCCTCGGTCCGCGGCGGCTTGAAGTCGAAGTGCAGGGGCCCCTCGTACCCGGCACTCTCCAACAGGTCCACCAGGAAGAACGCCTCCTTCACGTCCCCCGCGCCGAACCGCAGGTCCTGGTCGTACTTCACGCCGCGCTGGCCGTTGAGGTCGATGTGGAACAGCTTCCCGGCCCACAGGGCCTGGGCGACTCCGTGCGCGAAGTTCAACCCGGCCATCTGCTCGTGTCCGACCTCCGGGTTCACCCCCACCATCTCCGGGTGCGCCAACTCGTTGATGAACGCCAGCGCGTGCCCGACCGTCGGCAGCAGCACGTCGCCGCGCGGCTCGTTCGGCTTGGGCTCGATGGCGAACCGCAGGTCGTAGCCCTGCTCGATGACGTACCCGCACAGGATGTCGAACGCCTCGCGCAGGCGGTCCAGGGCCGCGCGGTCGTTCTTGCCCGCCTCCGACTCCGCGCCGTCCTGGCCGCCCCAGCACACGTAGGTCTTCGCGCCGAGCGACACCGCCAGGTCGATGTTGCGGATGACCTTGCGGATGGCGTACCGGCGCACCTCACGGCTGTTGGACGTGAACCCGCCGTCCCGGAACACCGGGTGCGTGAACAGGTTCGTGGTCACCATGGGCACGGCCAGCCCGGTCTCGTCCAGGGCCGCCCGGAAGCGCTTGAGGATCGCCTCCCGGTCGGAGTCCGAGCTTCCCGGCGGGATGAGGTCGTCGTCGTGGAACGTGATCCCGTGCGCGCCGAGTCCCGCGAGGGCGCGCACGGCGTCGGCCCCGTCGAGGGGCGGGCGCACGGCGTCGCCGAAGGTGTTGACCCCGCGCCAGCCCACCGTCCACAGGCCGAAGGTGAACCTGTCCGCGGGCACGGGCCGGTAGTCGCTCATGTCGTGTCTCCTGGGGGTAGGGGCCTCCGATCAGTTTGTCTAGACCGACAACTAATTGTCAACGGTGTGTCGGGCAGGCGTCGGGCCCCGCGGGGGAGGGGCGCCGGACTCCCGGCCGAGGCGGTTCGCCGTGCTCCGCCGCGACAGCGGGGCGCGTCACCCGCAGGGGCGGGGCCGCGCCGCACAGGACCCCTCGCCCGGGGCCCGGGCCCTTCGGCCCCGTGCGGTGCGGGGACCCGGGGACGAACCGGCCGCGAGGGGCCCGCCGGTCCGCGCCCCGCCGTCCGCCGCCCGCGGGTCAGCCCGCCGCCGGGTGCCCGCGCAGGACCGCGACCCCGCCTCCCGGCAGGGTCAGGCCCTCGGCCGACGCACCCGACAGCAGGTCCACGGCGTCCGGCCCCAACCCCAACCGGGCCGGGTCGATGTGGCGTGCCCGGTCGTCGTGGTTGGTCACGAACACCCACGCGCCGTCCGCCGCCACCCGGCGCACCACGTCCAGCCCGTCCTCCGGGAACGGCCCCGACCCGGCGGCCTCCGAGATGACCCGGCCCAGCCCCCGGTCCGACAGCCGAGCCGACACGTACCAGGCTTCACCCGCCCCGTACCGCCGACGCGTCACCGCCGGGAACCCGTCCAGAGCGCCGCCCGCGTAGCGCGACACGGCCTCGGCCCCGGCCAGGTGGACGTGCTCGGTCCACGTCGTGACCTCCTCGCGGACCATCCCCAGGTCCATACCGACCGTCTCCCCGGGGAACAGCGGGTACATCTCCTCCACCCGCACCCCCAGCAGGTCCCGCAGCGCGCCCGGGTACCCGCCGGTCCGCACCGTTCCGGCCTGGTCGGTGAGCCCGCTCAGGTAGGTCACCACCAGGGTCCCGCCGTCCTCGGTGTAGCGCGCCAACCGCTCGGCCGCCGCGTCCGACAGCAGGTACAGGGCGGGCACCACCAGCAGCGGGACCCGGGGCAGGTCCCGGTCCGGGCGCACGAAGTCCACCGTGCGGCCCGACCGCCACAGCACCCGGTGCACCTGGCGCACCGACTCCAGGTAGTCCACGCTCCGCGCGGGCAGCGACGGGCTCCCCAGCGCCCACCAGGACTCCGGGTCCCAGGTGACGGCGGCGTCCGCGACCACCTCCGCGTCGCGCACCTCCGCCACACGGGGCAGCAGGCTCCCCAGTTCGCACACCTCACGGAAGATCCGCGAGTCGGGACCGGCGTGCGGCACCATCCCCGAGTGCCACTGCTCCGCGCCGCCCCGGGACGCCCGCCACTGGAAGAACATGGCCCCACGCGACCCCCGCGCCACGTGTGCCAGGCTGTGCCGCACGGTCTCACCGGGGTTCTTCGGGCGCGTCAGCTCACCCGTGTACGTCACCCCCGCCGCCTGCTCCATCAGCAGCCACGGCCGTCCCCGGCCCGGCACCCGGTCCGCCCACGAGCGCGCCAGGTCGGCGGCGAACGCGGTCTGCTCCGCGCCGCCGGGCCCCGTCAAGTTCGGGTAGTCGTCCACGGCCACCAGGTCCAGGTGTTCCGCCCACCGCCACGGGTCCACCGGCACCCAGTCGCCGAACGCCAGGTTCGTGGTCACCGGCACGTCCGGGCGCACCTCGTGCAGCACGTCGCGCTGGTCCAGGAAGTGGTCGAGCATCTCGTCGGACAGGAACCGCCGGAAGTCCAGCACGTGCGCCGGGTTCGGCAGGTACTGCGTGGCGCGCGGGGGCAGGATCTGCTCCCACTCCGAGTAGTGCTGGCTCCAGAACGACGTCGTCCACGCCTCGTTGAGCCGCCCCAGGTCGTCGTGGTGCCTGCGCAGCCAGTCGCGGAACGCCCGCGCCGTGTGGTCCGAGTGCGACCACGACCCGTACTCGTTGTGGACGTGCCACATCCGCAGCGCCGGGTGGTGCGCGTACCTCTCCGCCAGGGCGCGGGCGATCCGCGCCGAGGCCTCCCGGTAGGCCGGGGCGCACACGTCGTAGGTGTCGCGGCTGCCGTGCGTGAGCCGTGTGCCGTCGGCGGTCACCGGCATCGCGTCCGGGTACGCGAGGGTGAACCACGGTGGAGGCGACGCGGTCGGCGTGGCCAGCGCGACGCCGATCCCGGCCTCGCCGAGCCGGTCCATGGTCCTGTCCAGCCACTCGAACCGGTACTCGCCCTCGCGGGGTTCGAGGAGTCCCCAGGAGAACACGCCGACCGTCACCAGGTTGACCCCGGCGCGCAGCATCAGGTCGACGTCCTCCTCCTGGACCTTCTCCGGCCACTGCTCGGGGTTGTAGTCGCCGCCGAACCACAGGGAGGGCGACGGGGAGGCGGGGGCGGGTGAGGCCGCAGTCGGGGCTGCGCGGGCGACCGGACGCGACGTCGCGGACGGTGGTGTCGCGGGTGTCACCGGAGGAGTGGAGGGCGGGGCCGCCGGTGACTTCGCGGCGGACGCGGGGCGGCCCGGGGGAGACGACGGCGGGGAGGGCATGGAGGACTCCTTCTAGGGTTGGCGCCGGTCGATTCGGTGCATGAGCCAACAAAGTATGGCGAGACCGCAACCCCCGGCGACACCCCCCACGCGAGGAGCCCGCATGTCCGCAGCACGCCAGGTCCGCACCCGACACCCGGTCACGGACTGGGAGGACGCGCTGGTCACCGGCAGTGGGCGCCTGGGTGCGCTCGTGCACTCGACCGCCGACCGCATCCGCGTCACCCTCGGCCACGAGAGGCTGTTCCTGCCCGTCACGGAGTCCCTGCCCGCCCCGGAGACCTCCCGGGTCCTGCCCGAGGTCCGGCGGCTCCTGCTCCGGGGGCGCTCGCGCGCCGCCGCCGAGCTCATCGTTCGGACCGCTGCCGAGGAGCACCCCGGGTACGCGGAGACCCGGTGGATCGACCCGCTGGTGGGAGCGGCCGTGCTGTCGTTCGCCCCGTTCGGCCCCCGCCCCGGAGCGGTCGAGCGCCGGTGCGACCTGGACACGGGCCTGGTCACCGAGGACCTGCCGGGGGGTGTGGCGCACCGCGTCCTCGCCTCCCGTCCCGACGACGCCGTGGCCGTCGAGATCACCGCGGCCGGTGACGGCGGCGTCGGCCGCGGGGCGGGCGGGAGCGGTGGCGGTCTGGACGGACTGCTGCGGCTCACCCTCCTGGAGGAGGCCCCGCCGGTCCCCCTGGCGGTGGAGACCGAGACCGCTTCCGGGCTGATGGTGCTGCGCGTCGGCTTCCCCGAACGCCCGCCCGGAACCCTGCCGGGGTACACGGTGACCTGCGAGGTCGGCGCCGAGGGCGGGAGGGTCCGCGTGGCCGGCGGCGGCCTGGAACTCCGGGGCGTCACCCGGCTCCGGCTCCTCGCCCGCGTCCACGTGCCCGCGCCGGACGCCCCGGAGGACCGGTGCGCGGTCCCCGTCGGGCCGTCCGCGCGGACAGGAGCGGTGCCTCCCGCCGCGCCCGCGTCCCACGCCGCCTCCGGCGACGGTCCTCCGGCTCCCGCCGCGGGCTCCGCCTCCGCCGCTCCCACGGCAGCCTCCGCCGTGGACTTCGACGGGGTGCTCGCCCGCCACGGGGACGTGCACGGCGACCTGATGGGCAGGTTCCGGCTGTGGCTCGGGGACACCACGGCCCCGGCGGCCCCGGCGACGCCCGGACACGGCGGCCCCGCCCCTCTCGGCGAGGACCTGCTGTCGGCCGGGCCCACCCCCGACCTGGTCACCCGGCTGGTCGACGCCGGCCGGTACGCCGTCATCTCCAGTTGCGGCGATCTGCCGCCCACCCTCCAAGGGGTGTGGAGCGGCACCTACGACCCGCCCTGGCGATCGGGGTACACCTTCGACGGCAACCTCCCCTCCGCCGTCGCCGCGCTCCACACCACCGGCACACCCGAACTGATGACCAGCCTGTTCGACCTCCTCGACGGCATGGCCGACGACCTCGCCGAGAACGCCCGACGCCTCCACGGCTGCCGGGGCGTGCTGCTGCCCGCGCACGCCTCCACCTCCGGGCGGCACAACCACTTCGGCCCCGAGTGGTGCCTCACCTGCTGGACGGCGGGCGCCGCGTGGATGTCCCGCCTCTACTGGGACCACTACTCGCACACCCGCGACCGCGCCTTCCTGCGCGACCGGGCCCTGCCCTTCCTCGTCGCCGCGGGGGAGTTCCACGAGGACTTCCTCACCGCCGACGGCTTCGTCCCCTCCTACTCCCCGGAGAACACCCCCGGCGACGGCGACGGACAGGCCGCCGTCAACGCCACCATGGACGTCGCCGCCGTCCGCGACCTGGTCCGCAACCTCGTCCGGGCCCACCACGCACTCGGCCGCCCCGGAGCCCGCCGCTGGGTGGAACTCGGCGCCCGCCTTCCCGGCTACCGGATCGCCCCGGGCGGCGAACTCGCCGAGTGGGCCGGACCCGCGGGACCCGCCGAGCAGACCGAGAACCACGCCCACCGCCACGCCTCCCACCTCTACCCCCTCTGGTACGAGGCCGATCCCGCCCTCTCGTCCCCCCGCCTGCGCGCGGCCGCGGTCCGCGCGGTCCGCGCCCGGCTCGGGTGGTGGCGCGGCCAGGAGTCCGACGAGATGGCCTTCGGGCTGGTCCAGCTGGGGCTGGCGGCGGCCAACCTCGGGCTGGCCGAGGAGGCGCATGAAGCCCTCGGCCTGCTCGCCGCCCGCTACTGGCGGCCCACCCTGGTGCCCACCCACAACCGGGGGTCCCTGTTCAACGTGGACATCGGCGGCGGTTTCCCGGCGGTCGTCGCGGCGATGCTCGCCCGGTCCTCCGAGGGCCGTCTGGACCTGCTGCCCGCCCTGCCCCGCGCGTGGAGCTCCGGTCGGGTCGACGGGCTGCGGGCGCGCGGGGGGATCATCGTCGACTCCCTCGCCTGGGAGGACGGCCGGGCCCGCGCCGCACTGCGGTCGGTGGAGCCCCGCACCACCGTGGTCGGATTCCCCGACGGAACCCGTCACTCCATTCACGTCGAGCCCGAACGGGCCGTTTCGGTCGCTTTCCGGGCGTGAGGCGAGACCACTGTCGAAGCGCTTCGAAATTGGTCGCCCAACACCCCTTGCCGCGACTTAGTCGTCTAATCAGACTAAGGGTGAATTCGCGCCCGCCCCGGGCCCCGGATTTCCCGGCGGCGGACGTGTCCCCCCACCGAGGAGCCCGCCCATGCCTCCGCACCGTCCCGGCCCCGCCGGATCCCCCAGACCCCCCGAACCCCCCGAACCCACCGAGCCCTCCGCCCGGTCACGGCGGCTCCTGGCCGCCACCGCCGCCACCGTGTTCGCCGCGTCGGCCGTCGTGGCCGACGGAACCACCGCCGGCGCCGCCCCCGCCGAACCGTCCTCCGCACAGGACGCGTACACGTGGGACAACGCGCAGATCGCCGGGGGAGGGTTCGTGCCCGGGATCGTCTTCAGCGAGACCGAACCCGGCCTGGCCTACGCCCGCACCGACATCGGCGGCGCCTACCGCTGGGACAACGCCACCGAGCGCTGGGACCCCCTCCTCGACTGGGTCGGCTGGGACGAGTGGGGCTGGACGGGAGTGGTCAGCATCGCCACCGACCCCGTCGACCCCGACCGCGTCTACGCCGCCGCCGGCACCTACACCAACGACTGGGACCCCGGCAACGGGGCGATCCTGCGCTCCGACGACCGGGGCGAGACCTGGGACGCCACCGAGCTGCCGTTCAAGCTGGGCGGCAACATGCCCGGCCGCGGCCTCGGCGAACGCCTCGCCGTGGACCCCCACGACAACAGCGTCGTGTACTTCGGGGCGCGGGGCGGCCACGGGCTGTGGCGCAGCACCGACTTCGGCGAGACCTGGGCCGAGGTGGAGGCGTTCCCCAACCCCGGCGACTACGTCCAGGACCCCGGCGACGACACGGGGATGATGAGCGACATCACCGGCGTCACGTGGGTGGCCTTCGACCCCTCCAGCGGCACCCCCGGCGAACCCACCCAGGACGTCTACGCGGGTGTCGCCGACCTGGACGACCCCCTCTACCGGAGCCAGGACGCCGGCCTGACCTGGGAGCCCGTGCCCGGTGCGCCCACCGGGTTCCTGCCCGCGCACGCCGTCGTGGACCACGAGGGCGGCCAGCTCTACCTCGCCACCACCAGCACCCCCGGACCCTACGACGGAGACTCCGGCGACGTGTGGCGGCTCGACACCGCCGGCGGCGAGTGGACGCGGGTCAGTCCCGTGCCCTCCGACTCCGAGGACAACTACTTCGGCTACGGCGGGCTCACCATCGACCGCCAGGACCCGGACACGCTGATGGTCGCCACCCAGATCTCCTGGTGGCCGGACATCCAGATCTACCGCAGTACCGACCGGGGCGAGACCTGGACCCAGGCCTGGGAGTACAGCTCCTACCCCGAGCGCGAGACCCGCTACGACCTGGACATCTCCACGGCGCCCTGGCTCGACTGGGGCGGCGCCGGCACACCTCCGGAGACCCAGCCCAAGCTCGGCTGGATGACCCAGGCCATGGCCATCGACCCGTTCGACTCCGACCGGTTCATGTACGGCACCGGCGCGACCGTCTACGGCAGCGACAACCTCACCGACTGGGACACCGACACCACCGTCGACATCGAGGTGAGGGCCCACGGCATCGAGGAGACCGCCGTCAACGACCTGATCAGCCCGCCCGAGGGCGCACCCCTCCACTCGGCGATGCTCGACCTCGGCGGCTTCACCCACGAGGACCTGGACACCGTCCCCGACCGGATGTTCCACGAGCCCCACTGGGGGGCCGGGACCGGCCTCGACTTCGCCGAACTCGCGCCCGCGACCATCGCGCGGGTCGGCGGCGGAGCGGACGACGCCGCCATCGGCCTGTCCACCGACGGCGGTGACAGCTGGTGGACCGGTCAGGAACCCGCCGGGGTGACCGGCGGAGGCACCGTCGCGGTCGGCGCCGACGGCGCGGCGATCGTGTGGAGCCCGGACGGCACAGGCGTGCACGTGTCCACCACCGGGTCGTCGTGGACGGCGTCCACCGGGGTTCCCGCGGGGGCCGGGGTCGAGGCCGACCGGGTGGACCCGGACGTCTTCTACGCCGTCGCCGGCGGAACCTTCTACACCAGTACGGACGGCGGGGCCGCCTTCACGGCGGGCTTCGACGGACTGCCCGCCGAGGGCAACATCCGCTTCGGCGCGGTACCCGGCCACACCGGGGACGTGTGGGTCGCCGGGGGGACCGGGGACGACTACGGGATGTGGCGCACCACCGACGCGGGCGCCTCCTTCGAGCGCGTCGAGGCGGTGGACGAGGGCGACGCCGTCGGCTTCGGCGCCCCCGCGCCGGGCTCCGACTACCCGGCGGTCTACACCAGCTCGCGGATCGACGGCGTGCGGGGGATCTTCCGCTCCGACGACGCGGGCGGGTCCTGGGTCCGGATCAACGACGACCAGCACCAGTGGGGCTGGACGGGCGCCGTGGTGACCGGTGACCCGAACGTCTACGGCCGGGTCTACATCGGCACCAACGGGCGGGGCATCGTCTACGGCGACCCTGCCTAGCGTGCCGGCCGGGACCGTCGCCCGTGTGACGCGAGGCCCCTGACCCGGTTGGCCTCGTACTCGTAGCCGCGACGCCCGAACCCGCTGCGAGTACGAGGTCACGGCGGAGGGTGCGGGACCGTCTGCACCCCGGACGAGGACGAGGACGGCCGACCGGTCGTGCGGGCCCGGGCCGTCACGGTCGGCGTGTGCGGGCACGGCGGTCCGGGTGCTCCCCGGCCCCGCCAGGAGACCGGCCCCGGCGGTCCCGCCCGCGTCGGACGGGACCGCCGGGGAGCCGCTACCCCTTGACCGCGCCGATGATGACGCCCTTCGTGAAGTGCTTCTGCACCAGGGGATAGATGAACGTGACGGGCACCAGGGCCACCACGACGATGGCCATCTGGATGGCCAGGTTGGGCGCCGACGCCGTCCCCTGGACCGCGTTGCCGATCACCGAACTCGAACTGAGCTGCTGCCCCTGCTGGACGTACTGCCGCAGCACCAGCTGCAACGGCCACTTGGCGTTGTCGTTGATGTAGAGGATCGCGTTGAAGAAGGCGTTCCAGTAGCCCACCGCGTAGAACAGCCCGACGACCGCCGTGACCCCCTTCGACATCGGCAGGACCAGGCGGGTCAGGATGGTCCACTCGTTGGCCCCGTCCACCCGGGCGCTGTCGGCGATCTCCCCCGGCAGGTTCATGAAGAACGCCCGCATCACCACCAGGTTGAACGCGTTGACCGCCGTCGGCAGGATCAGCGACCAGTAGCTGTCGATCAGGCCCAGGTCGCTGACCAGCAGGTACAGCGGAATCATGCCGGGTGCGAACAGGAACGTCAGCAGGACCGCGAACAGCAGCGGCCGGTGCCACAGCGAACCCGGCTGGGACAGCCCGTACGCGGCCAGGACCGTGGCGGCCAGGCTGACGGCCGTGCCGACCGCCGTCACCCCCAGGCTCACCAGTACGGCCCGGGTCACCACGCCGCCGCCGAACAGGTCGGCGTAGGCCTGGAGGGAGAAGCCCTGCGGCACCAGGACGAGCCCGCCCGCGTCGTTCACCGCGGAGGCGGGGGACACGCTGGTCAGGATCACGACGTAGAGGGGGAGGACGATGACGGCCGCGATCGCCGCCAGGGTGGTGTTCTTCGCGGCGCGGGCGGGGAGGCTCGGGCGTTCCGCCCACACGGGGCGGTCCTTGAACAGTGTGCTCATGCGCGTCGGTAGATTCCGTTTTCGCCCATCTTGTGGGCCAGCTTGTTGGCCAGCAGGATCAGGACCAGGCCGACGACGCCCTTCACCAGGCCCGCGACCGCTCCCGCACCGAAGTTCCCCGTGACCAGGGTCTGGTGGTAGATGAAGGTGTCCAGCACCTCGGAGACCTGGGCGCCGAAGGCGTCCCGTTGCAGGTAGAACTGCTCGAACCCGACGTTGAGGATGTCGCCGATCTTGAGGATCAGCAGCAGGATGATGACGGGCCGCAGGCCGGGCAGGGTGATGTGCCACATGCGCTGCCAGCGGTTGGCGCCGTCCACGGCGGCCGACTCGTAGAGGTTCTGGTTGATGGCCGCCAGCGCGGCGAGGAAGATGATCGTCCCCCAGCCGGCGTCCTTCCAGATCATCTGCGAGGTGACCACGAACAGGAACGCGTCGGGGTTGCTCATGATCTCCAGCGGCGCGTACCCGTTCTGCCGCAACAGCTGGGAGAACAGCCCGGCCCCGCCCAGGATCTGCTGGAACAGGGTGACGACCAGGACCCACGAGAAGAAGTGGGGCATGTAGACGATGCTCTGGAGGATCAGCCGCAGCCTCGGGGTCATGACGCTGTCCAGCAGGATCGCCAGGGCGATCGGGACCGGGAAGAAGAACACCAGCTGGACGGCGGCGATGACGAGGGTGTTGCCCGCCGCGCTCCAGAAGCGGGCGTCGGTGAACAACCGCTCGAACTGGGCGAACCCCACCCACGGGCTGCCCAGGACGCCGTCCCAGGGGTTGTACTCCTGGAAGGCGATGACGTTGCCGAGGGTCGGCGCGTAGTGGAAGACCGCCAGCAGCCCGAGCGCCGGGGCCGTCATCAGCAGCAGCTGCCAGTCCCGGCGCAACCGGGAGCGCAGCGGTGCGCGGGACGGGCGCCGGACGTCGGGGACGGCCCGGGACCGCGCCCGGCCCCCGCGTTTCCGGGACGAGGGGGCCGCGGAGCGCGGCGCGTGCGGGGTCCGGCCCGTGCCGTCCCCTGTCCGGGCACTGTCCGGGGACCCGTGCAGCGGTTCGGGACCGGAGGCGCCGCCGACGGGTGTGTCGGTCCGCTCAGTCACGGCCGTGCTCCTGGAGGACCTCCAGGTAGAACTCCCGGCCCTCGTCGCCGCCGTCGCGCCGCCAGTCCGCGACGGCCTGGTCCAGCTGCCCGAGGTCCTCGCGCCCGCGGATGATGTCCTCGACCTTGTCGGTCAGGGGGGTCTCCGCACCGGAGAACCGCTCGGGGCGCTGGATGCGGATGCCCGCGAACGGGTCCTCCTCGGTGTACTGGGCGGCGTCGTTGTACCAGTCCGTCTTCCACCGGACGAAGTCCGGGTACTGGCTCTCGGTGACCGCCTGGGGGCGCCCGCTCAGGAAGTAGTAGCCGTCGTTGACCTCGCCGTTGCCCAGGTCGGTCAGCTGCGGCGCTCCCCGGTCGTCGCGCTCGTGGTGGACGCCCTCCTCGCCGTAGCGGTAGTCCATGTACTCCCGGGTGCCGAACGGCGCCGCGCAGAAGTCGAGGATGGTGAGGACCTCCTCCACCTGCTCGGGCTCCATGCCCCTGCGGACGAACACGGACTGCCCCGAGGGGTCCCCGCTGTGCATGACGGGGTCCCGCCCGGAGTCGCCGAACACCGGCATCAGGTCCAGGCGGAAGTCGGGGTGGTCGCCGAGCATCGCCGCGTACGTCTCGTGCCAGGCGCCGACGCCGTCCTGGTTGAAGACGATCTGGCCGGAGTTGAGCAGTTCCTTGGAGTTGTCGGCCTGGGCGACGATGTCGGGGTGGACGAGCCCGGCGTCGAACAGGTTGCGCATGTACTCGACGCTCGCCCGCCACTCGTCCGTCTCGAACATGTGGGTCAGCTCGCCGTTGTGGTAGCGCCACTGCTTGGGGGCGCCGAACACCTGGCGGATGCTGAGGTTGAAGTCGCCGAACGCCCACCGGTTGTTGTCCGGGTCGTTGATCTCCTCGCCGATCGCGAACAGCTCGTCCGGGCTGGTGGGCGGCTCGATCCCGTACTCCTCCAGGAGGTCGCGCCGGTACAGGACCCAGCTGCTGAAGGGCTCGGAGGGCCAGGGCACGCCCTGGAGCCGGCCGTTGAAGACGTTCCAGCGCCAGGCGTCGCTGTCCAGGTTGGCCAGCAGGGGGTAGGCGGAGGCCGCGTCACCGGCCAGGTGCGGGGTCAGGTCCTCGAAGAGTTCGCCCACGGCCCGGTTGAACTGGGGGATCAGCTGGATGACCCAGTCGGGGAACATCGTGATGTCGGCGACGTCGCGTCCGGCGATCACCGCGTTCATCTTGTCGATGATCGAGTTGCCGTCCTGGAAGTTGAACCTGACGGTCGAGCCCATCCGCCCGTTGACGTAGTCGAAGAACGAGTTGTCGCCCAGACCCGGGGGGATGGGGCCCCACATGGGGGTCATGGCCGTGTACTCGCCGCCGCGTCCGCGCGGCTCGGACAGCGCCTGGAGGAACGTGTCGGGGTAGGACGTGAATCCGTCGGGCGCGCCGTGCAGCCCCTCGATGTCGGGGGTGACGCCCTCGAAGGGGATGTACGTGGGGATCAGGTCGTCCAGCGAGGTGGCGGCGGAGGCGGAACCGCCGCCACCGCCGCCCGATCCCGACGAGCAGCCGGAGAGCACGCCCCCGGAGAGGGCGGCGGCGGTGGAGGCTCCCACCAGGCCGAGGAAGCGTCGGCGGCCGGGCATGCGAAGCAGGGGGGTGGGGGGCATAGCGTCGTTCCTTCGGTCGTGCAGGCCGGAGCCCAGGGGGGTAGGAAACGAAGGGCCATTTTGCTATGAATTAGTTGGCCGTTTAGACAAACAAATTACTGCACTGTGATGTGGCACACAAGATCCCCTCGATGCTGAAGTCGAAGCGGTTCGATTTCGAGGGTCATTGCCCCTGAGCACGAGAGACGGAACCCCCCATGACCACGCACGCGACCGTCCCGCCCCACCGGGATCCCGGCCTCCCCGACGAGCGCCGCCTGGACGACCTGCTCGGCCGCCTCACCACCGAGGAGAAGCTCGGGCTCCTGCACCAGTACCAGGCCCCCGTCGAACGCGTCGGCCTCGGCCCCTTCCGCACCGGTACCGAGGCGCTGCACGGACTCGCCTGGCTCGGCCCCGCCACCGTCTACCCGCAGGCCGTCGGCCTCGCCAGCGCATGGGACCCCGACCTGCTCCGCCGCGTGGGGGAGGCGACCGCCGACGCGGTCCTCGCGAGCCTGGACCGGGGAGCCGGACGCAACGTGTGGGCCCCCGTGGTCAACCCCCTGCGCGACCCCCGCTGGGGGCGCAACGAGGAGGGGTACTCCGAGGACCCGTGGCTGACGGGCCTCCTCGCGACGGCCCACGCGCGCGGCCTCGCCGGGGACGGCGCCCGGTTGCGCACCGCCCCGACCCTCAAGCACTTCCTCGGCTACAACAACGAGGAGGACCGGTGCGTCACCTCCAGCGACCTGCCGCCCAGGGTCCTGCACGAGTACGAGCTGCCCGCGTACCTGCCCGCGCTCGCGGACGGCGCCGCCGTCGCCGTCATGCCCTCCTACAACCTGGTCAACGGTCGCCCCGCACACCTGAGCCCGCTCATCGACGAGGTCCTGCGCGCCGCCGCCCCCGACCACCTGATGGTGGTCAGCGACGCCTACGCCCCCGCCAACCTGGCCGGGCTCCAGAACTTCCACCCCGACCCGCCCACCGCCTACGCGCACGCCGTCCGCGCCGGTGTCGACAGCCTCACCCAGGACGACGACCGCCCCGACGCCCCCCTCGGGCACCTCCGGGAGGCGCTGCGGCGGGGCCTGCTCACCGAGGCCGACATCGACCGGGCCGCCCGCCGCGTGCTCTCCGTCCGACTGCGGCTCGGCGAGTTCGACCCCGGGCCCCCGGCGGGCAGCGGCACGGCCGACGCCCCCGCGGCCGGGGGCGACACCGCCGGAGCGTACGCCGACGACACCCCCGCGCACCGGGCGCTGGCCCGGGAGGCGGCCACCCGATCACTCGTCCTGCTCCGCAACGACGGGCTGCTGCCGCTGCGCGACGTACGCCGGGTCGCCGTCATCGGACAGCTCGCCGACACCGTGCTGGAGGACTGGTACAGCGGCACACTGCCCTACGCCGTCACCGCTCGCGCGGGGATCGCCGGACGCGTCGGGGCCGTGTTCTGCGAGGGCGCCGACCGCATCCGGCTGGAAGCGCACGGCCGCGGGCTCGTCGTCTCCCCGTCCGGCGGGGGACCGCTGGAGACCACCGGTCCCGACCCCGATGCCGGCCCCGACCCCTACACCGGCCAGGGGCAGGACTCCGGTCCCGCTCCGCACCGGACGGACGACGACGGGCACACCCGCCCCGGCCGCCTCCGCGGGGAGGACTCCGGGACGAGCGCCTTCGACCTCCTGGACTGGGGCGGCGGGGCCTTCGCCCTGCGTTCCGCCGGATCCGGGCTCCACGTGGACGAGCAGCCCGACGGCACCCTCGCCTGTACTGCCCCCGGGCCCGGTACCTGGGAGGTCCGCCAGACCTTCCGGTTCGAGGAGCGCCCCGACGGCCTGACCGGCCTCGTCCAGGTCCACACAGGACACCGCGTCGCCGTCGGACCCGAGGGCGTGCTCCGGCTCACCGACGACCCCGCCCACGCCGCCGGCTTCCGGATCACGGGGCTCGGATCGGGAGCGGCGGAGGCCGCCCGGGTCGCCGCGACCGCCGACGTCGCCGTCGTCGTCGCGGGCGACCACCCGATGGTCAACGGACGCGAGACCGAGGACCGGGCCGACCTCGACCTGCCCACCGCGCAGGAGCGGGTGCTGCGCGCCGTCCACGCGGCCAACCCGGCCACCGTCCTGGTCCTCACCAGCGGCTACCCGTTCGCCGTCACCTGGGCCGACGACCACGTCCCCGCGATCCTCTGGTCGGCCCACGGCGGCCAGGAGTACGGGAACGCCCTCGCGGACGTGCTGTTCGGGGACGCCGAACCCTCCGGAAGGCTCACCCAGACCTGGTACCGGTCCGCCGACGACCTCCCCGGCATCCTCGACTACGACATCATCGGCGCGCGCGGCACCTACCTCTACTTCGAGGGGGAGCCGCTCTACCCGTTCGGACACGGCCTCGGCTACACGCGGGTCGAGTACGCGGCGCCGGAAGTCACCGTCGACGGCGGCCGGGTCACCGTCACGGTCATGGTGGCCAACACCGGGAGCCGCCCCGCCGACGAGGTCGTGCAGGTGTACACTCGCCAGCTGGCCTCCCGGGTGCGGACACCCCTGCGCGCGCTGCGCGGCTTCACCCGGGTCCGTGTCGAACCCGGCGGGGGCGCCGTGGCCGCGGTGTCGTTCGACGTGAAGGACCTCGCGCTCTGGGACACCACCCGCGACCGGTTCGTCGTGGAGGAGGCCCCGCGCGAGGTGCTCGTCGGGCGCTCCGCCACGGACGTGCGCGCCGGCGCCGCACTGAACGTCCCCGGGGAGGTCATCCCGCCCCGCGAGGCGTACACCCCGTGGTCCGCCACGGGGTACGACGAGGCGCGGGGCACGTCGCTGTGCCCGCTCACCCCCGAGCGCGGCGACGCCGTGCGCGCCCGGACCGACGGAGCCTGGGCGGCGTTCCACGACGTGGACCTCGGCGGAGGGGCCACCGGCTGCGACCTGTCGGTCAACGCCGAGCACGCCACCACCCTCCGCCTGCGGCTCGACGACCCCGGCGACGGTCCGACCCTCGCCGTCGTCGACGTCCCGGCGGGGAAGGACCGCTACGACTTCTCCGTGGTCCGCGCGTCCGCGGCCCCCGACGGCGTGCCCGTCCACGGCACCCGTGACCTCTACCTGGTGTTCGAGCGCGCGGGCACGGCGGTCGCCTCCCTCGGCCTCACCCGCGACTGACGGGCGGCGGTACCGGCCCCGGGGCCGGATTCCGGACCGGACCCCGGAGCCGGAATCCGCCCCGGGCCCGGCTCCGGGCGGACTACGCGTCGCCCGGGACCTCCGCGACCCCTGCGGCCCTCGGTGCGGGGAGCGGCAGCAGGCCGCCGTCCAGCGCGTGGATCATCGCCGCGGCCCCGCCCCGGGCCGCCGCGCTCAGCCCCAGGGCCGACAGCTCGATCCGGCAGCCGCCCGCACCCGGCGCGAACACGTTCGCCGCGATCTCCGCCCGGCAGTGGGGCAGCAGCCACGGCCCCATCGGCACGAAGTACCCGCCCAGCACCACCACGCTCGGGTTCGTGACGTTGACGAGCGTCGCCAACCCCCGGCCCAGCCAGGCGCCCGCCCGCTCCAGCGCGCCCACGGCCACCCGGTCACCGCTCCCTGCCCGCTCCACCGTCACCGCCACCAGTTCGGCGACGTCGCTCCCCGACAGGGCGCGGTCGGGAACCCGGTCCGGCACGGCGCCGCGCACGATCGCGCCGATCCCCGCCAGCGCCTCCAGGCAGCCCCGGCGCCCGCACGCGCACGCCGGGCCGTCCGGGGCGAGAGCCAGGTGCCCCACCTCGCCCGCGAACCCGCCCGCGCCCCGCAACAGCTCGCCGCCGGCGAGGATGCCGGCGCCGATCCCCACCTCACCGGTCACGTACGTCAGGTCCGGCGTGCCCGCGAAGGACCCCACCCGGTACTCCGCCGTCACGGCCAGGTTGGCGTCGTTGTCCACCTGGACGGGAACGTCCACGACCCCGGAGCCGCGCAGCAGTCCCGCCACCCGGTCCCGCAGGGGTACGTCCCGCCAGCCCAGGTTGGGGGCGTGGGTGACGGTGCCCGCCGGGGCGTCGATCAGACCGGGCACGGCCACGCCGACCCCCACCACGGCCCGCCCGCTCAGCTCCGGCGCCCCCACGGTCTCCCGCAGTGTGTCCGCGATGCGCCGCGCGCACGCCTCGGGCCCCGCCGATCGGGCGTCGAAGGCGACGTGGCGGCTCACCAGTTCGTCCCGCAGCAGGTCCACCGCGACCACCGACAGGTAGTCGACGTTGACCTCCAGGCCGACCGCCGCCACCGACGAGTCGTCCAACGCCAGCAGCACCCCCGGGCGCCCCACCCTCTGCCGCGAGGTCTCCCCCGTCTCCAGGACCAGGCCCCGCGCCATCAGGTCGGCGACCAGGCTGGACACGGTGGTCTTGTTCAGGCCCGTCGCCGACGCGACCGCCGCGCGCGAACACGGGGCCAGCGCGCGGACCGTGCGCAGCACGACGCCCAGGTTGGTCTCACGGACCGTCTGGAAGCTGACCGTTCCCGAACCGACCGTCACCGGGTCCCCCTCGCGTCGCGGCGCCGCCCGCCGTGCCCGGATCGTACAGGGGGCGCGGCGAGGGGGCGGAAACACGGTTGCGGGGCCCCGCGGTCCTCTGCTGGAATCCCGACCATGATCCCTCCCGACGTCTTCCGCGACCAGCCCGCACTCCACGGGACGAAGGTGCGTCTCGTCCCCCTCGACGCCGAGAGCGGCGAGGCCCTGGTCGGCCCGCTCGTGGACATGGACCCGGAGGTCCGCAGACTCACCGGCACCCACCGCGAGTTCACCGAGGACGCGCTGCGGCGGTGGTATGCCACCCGCCCCGACCACCACGACCGCGCCGACTGGGTGATCGTGTCCCGCGAGGACGGGGCGTCCGTGGGCGACTGCGCGCTCCTCGACCTCGACCCGGACAACGCCTGCGCCGCGTACCGGATCGCGCTCAACGACATGGCCTCCACCGGGAAGGGCTACGGGACCGAGGCCACCGACCTGGTCCTGGAGTACGCGTTCACGGTGGCCGGACTGCACCGGGTGGGCCTGGAGGTGTTCGCGTTCAACGCCAACGCCCGGAAGTCCTACGCCAGGTCCGGATTCGTCGAGGAGGGTGTCTGGCGCAAGCACCTGCGCTGGAACGGGGAGTGGCACGACGCCGTCCTGATGTCGGTCCTCGCCGAGGAGTACGCCGAGCTGCGCGCCTCACGGGGGCGCTGAGGGTCGTGCGCGGCGGGGTGGAGGCGGCCCCGTTCACCGGACCGTGCCCCGCCCGCGTCCGTTCTCGTAGGCTCGTGGGCATGCCCGTACCTGACTTCCTTCTCGCACTGCGCGACCACGTCGGCCACGGACTCCTCCCCCTCGTGGGGGTGACGGCGGTGGTGATCGGGGAGAACGGCGACATCCTCCTGCACAGGCGCGCCGACGACGGCCGCTGGGCCACCCCCGGCGGCATCCTCGAACCCGGTGAGCAGCCCGCCCGGGCGGTGGTGCGCGAGGTCAGGGAGGAGACCGGCATCGAGGTCGAGGTCGAACGGCTGGCCAGCGTGGTCGGCCAGGAGCCCCACACCTACCCCAACGGGGACCGGGTGCAGTTCCTCGACCTGGCCTTCCGCTGCCGTGCAGTCGGAGGGGAGCCCGACGCCGGAGGGGACGAGACCCTGGAGGTGCGGTGGTTCGCGCCGGACGCGCTGCCCGACATGCCGCCGCGCATACTCGCACGGATCGCGAACGCGCGGGAGGACGACCCCGCGCCGTACTTCCTGGTGTAGGCGGCCGGGGCCCGCGCCCCGGTCCGGGGGAGTTCCGGCACGGGGACCCCCGGCCGCCGCTCGCCTCCTCGTTCCCCGGCGAGCGCTCCGCGACCTCCGGCAACCCCGCGGGCGCCCGGATCGTGCCTGTTCCGGGGCTCCGCTCCGGTGTGTCACCGGAGGCGGTCGGGGTCGGCTGCGCGACACGCCGCGGACGGGTCCCCGCCCGCGCACGGTGCGCGCCTAGGGTGTTCCGCGTCCGACAGAGCCCGGCAGGGCGACCGTTCGAGATGATTGACTTTCTCGAACAAGAGTTCGATAGGCTGCCCGTGTGAGTCTCCTGAACGAACACATCGACGTACGTTCCACCCAGGGCGGGACCCCCGCCCAGTTCACCTGGCGCGGTCGCACCTTCCGGGTGCGCAGGATCATCGGCGACTGGCCCGCGCGCCCCGAGGTGCCCGGAGCACCCGCCACCCAGGTCCACCTGCTCCGCGTCTCGGCGGAATCCGAGGCGGGCGAGCCCAGCATCATCGACATCACCCGCGACGTCGCGTCCGACCGCTGGACGATGCGCCGGCAGTGGAGCTAGGGTCCGCCCGGCCGGGCCGCCATCCCCGGGGCCGCCATCCCCGGGGATGGCGGCCCCACTGCTGTCCCGCGCCGCCCGACCGCGCCCCCGTCCGGCCAGGGGTGCGGTCGGGCTGTTCCGTGCGCGGGAAATATTAATAATTCTTTAAAAGGCACATTTCCCTGATCGTGGTGTGGCGGCAGTCGATTCTCCCCCGGAGGGGCGCCCGGGAGCAGCCCTTTCGGCTGCGGCGGGCGATCGTAATATAAGTCCTGTGCGCCATGGTCGACTCCCTTCACGGGAGTCCCACCAGTCGCATGAGAAATCACCATGATTCCCTGTCGTCGCAGCTCAAGGGCTTTTTTCTCTGTTGTTCGGCGAGGTGTCGAGTGGTCGCCGTGAGGACCGGAGGGCGGGGGTCGGTGGTTGATTCTTCCCTCTTTCTGTCATAATTCCCTAACCCTCTTCCGTGGCCGATATGCGTGTATGTATGTTCTTGCCTGGCCGGTGAGAAGCGGCCCACGCGTCTTCGGAATGGGGAAACATGGCCACGCCTCGCATCTGGGAGTCCGTGCGGGAACACGCCCGCCGCTCACCGCACGCGGAGGCGCTGCGGTGGACGGGCGGGGCCCTCACCTACGGCGAACTGGTCGCGTCCGCCCGCGAGGTCGCCCGCGAGGCCGCCCCGGGCCCCGGCGGAGTCGGCATCGTCCGGGCCGACCGCGCCGGGGCGGCCGTCATCGCCGTACTCGCGGCGCAGGAGGCGGGGCTCCCCGCACTGGTCATCCCGCAGGAGGCCGGGGCCGGGTACGTGGAGGCCCTCCACCGGGACCTGGGCCCGAACACCGGGCAGGATCCGTACCGGGGATTCCGCCGGCGTCCCCCCGAGGCGCCGGCGCCCTCCGCGTCCGAGGCCTCCCCGGAGCGCGGGGGCCTCTGGACGACCACCTCCGGCTCGACGGGCGCACCGAAGATCGTCGCCCACGACCCCCACGGCATCGACCGCTTCACCGACTGGGCGCGCACCCGGTTCTCCCTCACCCCCGACGACGCCTCGCTCAGCCTCTCGCCCGTCAACTTCGACATCGCCACGCTCGACGTGTGGGCGGTCCTGCGGGCGGGCGGCCGCGTCGTGTTCGCCGCCCGGCAGGACCTCACCGACGGCAGGGCGCTGGCCGCCGCGATCGACTCCCACCGCGTCACCCTCGTCCAGGGGGTGCCGGTCGTGCTGACCCTCCTCGCCGGCGCGGCGGCGACGTCACGGTGGCCGCGCACGGTCGTCTCCACCGGCGACTTCTTCCCTCCCGACGCCGTCCCGGGCCTGGCGGCCGCGTTCCCCAGGGCCGAGCTGCTGAGCGTCTACGGCAGTACCGAGACCAACGACAGCTTCGTCCTCGACCTCCGCACCGCCGCACCGGGAGAGCTCGGCACGCCGATCGAGGGCGTCTCCCACAGGGTGGAGCCGGTGGCCTCCGGCGCGGCGGGCTCCTTCGGGGCCGCCGCCCCCGACGGTGCCGGCCGCACCGGAGAACTCGTCGTCTCCACGCCCTTCCAGGCCCTGGGGTACGCCAACGCGCCCAACGACGCCTGGCGCACCACCGGCGGTACCAGGGAGTTCCGGACAGGTGACCTCGTCACCGTCGACCCGGACGGAACCCTGCGCCTGATCGGGCGTGCGGACCGCCAGGTCAAGGTGCGCGGGGTCCGCGTCTCCCTGGACGACGTCGAGGCCGTGCTCAGGCGCCAGGACGGGGTCGTCGACGCCGTCGTCGCGGCCGTGCCCACGGCCGCGAACGACCGCGAGGTCGTCGCCGCCGTCCGGCTCCGGGCAGTCGGCGCGTCCTCGAACCTCGCCCTCCGCGCCGCCGCCGCCAGGGCCCTGCACCGGACAGCGGTGCCGAGCCGCATCCTCCTCACCACCGACCCCTTCCCCGTCACCGGTACAGGAAAGACCGACCGCGAGGGGACCATCGCCCGACACATCGAAAGGCGGCCCGCATGACCACCACCATCCGCGACCGGGTCCAGGACCACATCGTGGCTGTCCACGCCCCCGACCTCGCAGGGGAGACGATCCCCGACGACTACGACCTCGTGGAGACCGGGGTCGTGGACAGCCTCGCCCTCCTCGAACTCGTCGAGTGGATCCAGGAGGCCTTCGGGGTCTCGGCCATCGACACGGAGGTCACCCCCGCCGACCTCAGCAGCATCGGCGCGATCACGGCCTTCGTGCGGGACCGGACTCCGCAGGCCTCCGAGGCCACCCGCCCGGCCGGCTGAGACCGGTCCGGGCCGGATCCCCCGGACCCCGCCGCCCTTCCCCCCCCCCCCCCCCCCCCCCCCCCCCCCCCCCCCCCGCCGCCCGATCCCGACGAGCAGCCGGAGAGCACGCCCCCGGAGAGGGCGGCGGTGGCGGCGGTTC